>CALRRX020000330.1:0-4640 GCA_943370675.1 Reyranella massiliensis 521
ATTTATCAAAATCAGAATTACAAATCCTGCTACCTAAAAGGGCTGAAAGCTGCCATGTCGTTTGAAGGATTGTGTCGTGGAATTTTGGCTCCTCCACTTTTTGCCTACAGCGAAGAGGAGAAAAAGGCCTTGCATGAAAAATTCCTTCTGGTAAAAGAAAGAGTCACCGACTCGGTGGCTCATTAAATCATTCAAACCAAACCCTTCCCAATCCCACATGCCGGTTATTGATCTGTCCATTTTCCTGGTGTACATGCTGGCCATCGTGGGATTTGGGGTTTCCTTTTCTTTCAAAAAACGAAGCGCTTCTGATTTCACCACTGGAGGCGGTCGACTGCCCTCTTGGGCGATTGGCATGTCCATCTTTGCCACGTTTGTGAGTAGCATCAGCTTCTTGGCTTTGCCCGGAAATGCCTACGGAGGCAACTGGAATGGGTTTGTATTTAGCCTTTCCATCCCCTTGGCAGCTTGGGCTGCGGTTCGATTTTTTGTCCCCCTTTACCGCAAACTCCAAAGTGAATCCGCCTACTACTACCTCGAACAGCGATTTGGTGCTTGGGCGAGAATCTACGCCTCTGCATGCTACCTCCTCACCCAACTCGCACGGATGGGCGCGATCATGTACCTCTTGGCCTTGCCGATGAATGCACTTTTGGGTTGGAGTATTCCGGTAATCATCGTCATCACCGGGATCAGCGTGGTGGTTTACTCTATGTTTGGAGGCATCGAAGCAGTGGTCTGGACAGATGCGGTGCAGGGAATCATCCTGATTGGTGGGGCTTTGGCTTGTTTAGGAGTGATCTTTTTCAGCATTCCCGGAGGGCCAAGCGAGGTCATCCGCATCGCCCAGGAGTCAGATAAGTTCAGTTTGGGGAGTTTCAATCTGGACTTTACCACCTCCACCTTTTGGATGGTTTTGATCTACGGCCTATTTATCAATCTCCAAAATTTCGGAATCGATCAAAGCTATGTGTAGCGCTACCTGACTGCGCGTACGGAAGACGAAGCCAAAAAATCCACTTGGCTAGGAAGCCTACTCTACCTGCCTGTTTCCTTTGTCTTTTTCTTTATCGGTACAGCACTTTTTGCATATTTCCAAGCCCAACCCGAGTTGCTACCTGAAGGAACTGCACCTGATAAAGTCTTTCCCTACTTCATCGTCAACCAACTCCCTGTGGGAGTGACCGGTCTTTTGATCGCCTCCATTTTCGCAGCAGGAATGAGTACAATTTCAACTAGTATCAACAGTTCGGCAACCGTAATTTTATCCGACCATTTCAAAAGATACATCCATCCCAATCCTTCGGAGAAGCTCTCTCTCCGTGTGCTTCGGCTTTCATCTCTAGGAATGGGCTTGGCTAGTATTTTGGTAGGCTTGGCATTTAATGGGGTGACAAGTGCCCTTGATGCTTGGTGGGCGCTTTCTTCGATTTTCAGCGGGGGGATTTTGGGACTTTTCCTCTTAGGCCTGCTATCTAAAGCTCAAAAACCACATGCAATAATTGGAGTCATCCTAAGCGTGTTGGTCATTGCTTGGATGAGTCTGTCCACCATCCTGGTCAAAAACGGAATGGATCCTTCCCTCGCCAATCCACTACATACCAATATGACCATCGTGATCGGTACAGCGGTGGTGTTTTTGGTAGGGTTTGGGTTAGGGGGATTGGTGAAAAAAAGTAGATTTTAAGACCATTTTTTGCATCTCACAGAATAGTTACAAAAACTTTTGTGTCTCATATTTTGGCAAATATGAGACACAAAGCTATCTTGTATCTCATTCATGAGACACAAATGAAACCATACATTCCACAAACACTACCTCCTACGGACTTAGATTGGTCTTCATTGGTAGATTTGCTAAGCACTGCCAATCGCCAACTTGCCAGATATGATGGACTATTACAGTCAATTATCAATCCGGAAGTACTACTCTCACCACTTCGAACTCAGGAAGCAGTTCTTTCATCCAAAATTGAAGGAACTCAGGCTACATTGAAGGAAGTATTGGAATATGAAGCAGATAAAGTTCAATCCACGAAAAAACAAGGGGATATCCGTGAAATCATCAACTACAGAAAAGCATTGTTTGCTGCAAAATCGCGCTTAGATACACTTCCACTTTCTCTTCGAATGATAAGAGAAATGCATGAAGTTTTAATGCAAGACGTAAGAGGTGAAAATAAAGCGCCGGGAGAATTTAGGAAAATTCAAAACTGGATTGGCGCTCCTGGAAGCACAATGGAAACAGCCCGATTTGTTCCCCCTACTGTTCAAAACATGCATATCGGACTAGACAACTGGGAGCGTTATATTCATTTTGAAGAAAAGGATCCTCTGGTTCAACTGGCTATTATACATGCTCAGTTTGAAATTTTACATCCTTTCCTTGATGGAAATGGGCGAATCGGAAGAATTTTGATACCGCTGTTTCTATACCATAAAGAAGTGATAAAACAGCCTGTCTTCTACCTTTCCGATTATTTGGAGACCCATCGAAGAGATTATTATGATGCATTGAAAGATATTACTGACTCAGGTTCTTGGACAAATTGGATTCGTTTTTTTTTAGAAGCCATCATCAGTCAGGCAAAAAAAAATAATGAGCAAACCCGTCAGATCGTAAGTCTTTATGAAGCGATGAAAGAAAAAATAGTTTCTGCAACTCACTCCCAATTTGCGGTTAATTGTTTGGATTTCATTTTCAGTCGTCCTGTTTTCAATAGTGGAAAATTCTATGAAGAATCAGGAGTCCCAAGAGCATCAGCATCTCGGTTACTGACTGCCATGGAATCAAATCAATTGATCACTTGCATTGAAAAGGGCTCTGGAAGACGACCTTCATTGTACATTTTCCAACCACTTTTAGATATTGTCAATCAGTAACGTTTTTACATCTCACAGAATAGTCACAAAAACTTTTGTGTCTCATATTTTCCGATTTATGAGACGCAAACATTTTTTGCATCTCATGGATGAGACACAAACTGAGTAAAACACGATTAAATGAACTTCACTTTGGGTCAATAGATTTTTCACTTTTGCACCTCACAGAATAGTCACAAAAACTTTTGCGTCTCATATTTTCTGTTTCATGAGACACAAAGCAGTTTAGCGTCTCACGAATGTGACACAAACGAGGAAAAAAGAATAGCATTTGAGGTTCAAAACCAATAGCTGTGGACAGTTGACCCTCGTCAGTGGACTCGGATACCACAAGTTTTACCCCCCCACCACTTTACTCTCTAAAAAAGGTAACCACTCTTCGGCCTGTCGCTCTGCATATTCAGCCAGAAAATAGGAAAGGGATGGTTTGAACGGCTCGGTACGTAGGGTCATGCCAGCTTGCTCGGGAGTTTTATCTCCTTTGCTCACATTGCAGCGGTTGCAGGCGGTGACGAGATTGGTCCAAGAGGTTTTCCCTCCTTTAGATCGGGGCACCACATGATCGATGGTCAAGTGGCGCTTGCTGCCGCAATATTGGCATTCCCCTTTGTCCCTGCGGAAGAGGTTGGCTCGGTTGAGCAAGACACCTTTGAAGGGAATGTTTTTATAATGCGCAAGTCGGATGACAGCAGGGTATTGAAAACTCCTGGAAACGGTTCTGATCTCAAGGCTTTCGTAGGTAGAAAGAACATTGGCTTTTTCCAAAAGGACGAGGACAATGGCCTTCTGAACTGGCACCACAGCCACTGGAGAATGATCCAAGTTTAACACCAACACCCTCTTTTCCATATCCCTACCTGATGATTGACCGCGAATCCAAAACGACCTGTTCGCTCGAATTGTTTCTCAAAAAGTCCTCCCACTCTGTGATGTCAGAGACCTTCATCCGATGGTCCATCCAAAGAATATCTTCTGCTCCCAAGTAAAGTCCAAAGTGTGTCTTTTGCTTTTCCAGGTCTCTAAAGACCAATAAGTCTCCAGGAAGTACTTCTTCAGGGGTGATACTTTTCCCGGGAATTTTGCCCGAAAGCCAAGTATATCCTCCTATAAAAAAGATCAGTGCAAAGGCATGGGCTTCATCCAAACCAAAGATGCTTCTCCCCCCTGCCTGAAATGGCGCATGCAGGTAGCGAAGGGCAATTTCGGTGAGTTCCTCTCTGGCAGCTTTGAGGGCATGAGGTCGAAAAGTCCCCGTAAACCCAATGTGATCCTGCCAGTTGAAGAGTTCGAGTTCGGAGAAATGGAGGCGGCTGCCGGGAAGCAGGTAAAGGCTAGCACCTAGGTATTCGATGGCAGCGATTGGACTGGTGACGATCTGAAAGTCCTGATTGAGGAACTTCTGATACTCCTCACTGGTGATTTCTTTGATCAGCTTGGCCATGACCCAGCCTCCAATGCCGGTATCTTCATGGTAAATCCGAAACCATTGCCTATCAGAAGTGAGTCCGTTGATTTGGTAGCATTCGCCAAAAAGCAGTTGGGTGACTAGCGCAGATTCAAAAGTAGACTGGTGGTAAACAGGCAGGATGGTCTGCCGACATATCCCGTAAGCATCAATCAAAGGCCATTCGCTGGAGCTCCCTTTTTGCATCTTTTTCCTTTAGGTCCTGTCGTTTATCGTGGATTTTCTTTCCTCGAGCCAGGGCAATTTCCAGTTTGGCTTTGCCGCGGTCATTGATAAATATACGAACCGGAAT
>CALRRX020000331.1:0-4626 GCA_943370675.1 Reyranella massiliensis 521
CCTTACCCGAATGTACCTCGACTGCATTGCAGGTAAAGCGAATCGGTAAGTCTTCGATTTGACAATCTGAAACCACCTTTTTGAGTGCATTGTACACCTTTTCTCCTTTGATAAACCCACGGCTCGAAAAGGTAAAATCCATGAGAGAAAATACATCTACCCGATCCAAGTTGCAGATCCAGTCTTTGAATTCCGGCATTTTCCCTGCCGCGTACATCCCGCCTACCAGAGCCCCTGCGGAGCAACCGGCGATTTCTCCGATCTCGTATCCTCGCCTTTCCAGCTCTTCAATCACGCCAACGTGAGCCAATCCTCTGGCGCCGCCGCTGCTCAAAACCAATGAAACTGTTTTCTTTTTTGACATATATTTAGGCTTGAAAAATTAACTATCCGAATAAAAATCACCTACAAAACTAAGCAATATGAGCGAATTTAAACCCTTTCACTTGGCATTCCCGATTCGTGACATCGAAGAAACCCGTCAATTCTATGGAGATCTTTTGGGTTGCGAAATTGGTCGAAGTACCGACAAATGGATCGATTTCAACTTCTTTGGTCATCAGCTTTCTGCCCATATCAAGCCTGAGGAATTGGCAAATGCCAAGACCAATGAAGTCGACGGCAAAAATGTTCCTGTCCGTCATTTCGGAGCCATTTTGGGATGGGACGAATGGCATCAGCTTGCCGATAAGCTCAAGGCGCACGGGATGGAGTTTGTTATCGAGCCCTACATTCGTTTCAAAGGGGAAGTGGGCGAGCAGGCTACCATGTTTTTTCTCGACCCTTGCGGAAATGCCCTAGAGTTTAAATCATTCCAAGATCCTTCTCAGATTTTCGCCAAATAGGCCTATTTGTGAAAAATCTTAACCTCGATCGGCGTATTGGCCCGACTTTGCAAGTTGGGAAAAAGAAATACCTGTTTTTCAGCGGGACTTCTTATTTGGGAATAGATCAGGACTCCCATTACCAATCCGTTTTGTTTGATTGCATTCGGCGGTATGGCTTTAACCATGGACTGAGTCGGGTCAATAATGTTCGATTGAAGGTTTTTGATGAGTTTGAAGGGTTTTTTGCAAAAAAGGCAAAGGCAGAACAAGCTGCTGTGATGAGCTCTGGATATCTTTCAGGTATTACGGCCATCCAATACCTATATCCTAAATCAGACCTCTGCTGGGCAGCCCCGGATACGCATGCTGCGATTCTACCTTCGGATTTAAAACCTGATTTCCAATTGAATTTTATGCAATGGAAAAATCAGTGTTTAGAGCAATCAGAGCAGCTTTCTCCAAGGAAGATTTTGATCCTGGGTAATGCGGTTGATCCGCTTCGAGCCGAGATTCATGACTATGCGTGGGTAGCCGATTTGGCAAAAAAGCATGAGGTTACCCTGTTGATTGATGACAGTCACGCCTTTGGGGTGTTGGGAAAAGGCCTGTTTGGCACCTATGCTCAAAATCTCTTTCCTAATGTCAAATTGCTTGTTTCAGGATCCTTGGGAAAAGGATTGGCAATGCCTGCAGGAATTATTCTTGGAAAAAGGGAAGTGATCGAGGGAATCAAAAGTCAGGCGATTTTTACAGCAGCGTCTCCTGGTTCGCCGGCTAATCTTCAGGCATTTCTGGAAACACAGCATATCTATGAGGCTCAAAGTCGTAAAATCAGAGACTTTGCCGGTATTTTCCATCAGGAAACGTGTGAGTTATCCACAGTTTTGGGATCGGCTACCTTTCCTGTTTTTATTCTAAAAAACGCCGATTGGTCAGATCAACTTGAGAAAATGGGTTTTATCACCTCTTCTTTTTCCTATCCTACACCGGAGAGCCCACGTATTAGTCGAATAGTAATTTCAGGTTTTCATTCCCTTTGGGACTTGATGTCCTTAAATGAAGCTCTGCATCATCTTTCCGGCAAATCATGAAAAAACTCTTCTTCTTTCTAGCCATTTCGGCTTGGTTTTATTCCTGTCAAAGCAAAGAACCGGTTCCTTTTCAGGATGGATTGGAGATTTATCCCACCTTACGAAAAGTCCTTTCGGACACCGCCAAATTTCAGGTTCAGATTATCTATACACAGATAGACCGTAATGAACACGGCAATCCGCTCTTTACGGATTACGCATTTAATCTGAATGACAATCACTATTTCTATCCCGCTTCTACCGTCAAATTGCCCATTGCTTTATTGGCTTTGGAGTGGCTGGAGGAGCAGAATATTGAAGGCCTGACCTTGGAAACCACCATGCTTACCGATTCGGTGAGGCCTTCGCAACTACCGGCTTTCGTGGATACTACCTCTCAAAATGGTCTTCCAAGCATTGGACATTATATTAAAAAGATCCTTTTGGTATCAGACAATGATGCCTCCAACCGACTCTATGAGTTGATGGGTATGGAATATATCAATCATAAACTGCGGGAGAAGGGCTTATTGAATTCTATAATCACTCAGAGACTGAGTTTTCCGATTTCTGCGGAGGAAAACCGTCATTTCAATCTGGTTCGTTTTGTGGATAAGTCGGGAGAAACCCTCTTGGAACTTCCTTCTAGACATTCTGATAGTGTCTATGTGGTGCCTGGAAATCCAAAAATTGGTCAGGCTTTTTACAGAAATGATTCCCTGATACCCGGAGGGATGGATTTTTCTTATAAAAATAAGTTTGCACTTTCAGACTTGCATGGAGTGGTAAAGCGAATCATTTTCCCCGAGGCTTTTGTAGGGATCGAGCGATTTAACCTGAATGAGGAGCATCGGAATTTTGTGATGAAGTACATGAGTATGCTTCCCCGAGAAAGCGATTTTCCCAAGTACGATACCGCGGAATATTACGACAGCTATTCGAAGTTTTTCAAGTTTGGAACTGACAAAAGCCCGATTCCATCCCGATTCCGCATTTTCAATAAGACAGGTTGGTCCTATGGCTTCCTGATTGATGGATCTTATTTTGTAGATTTTGAATCGGGCGTGGAGTTTTTTGTATCCGCCGTGGTCTACGTCAATGAAGATCAAATTCTAAATGACGACAAGTATGAAACTGAGGAGGTTGGATTACCGTTTTTCGCAGAATTGGGGGACTATTTGTACCAAAGAGAGTTAAAAAGGAAAAAGATGATTCCGGCGAAGCTGCCTAGTATTAGTTGGAATGACTAAACTGTGGAATTCTATTGCGTAGGGATTAAGCTATTTTCAAACAAAACTTTTATTGTTATGAAGTCTGATGAGATCAAAAAACTGTTTGCCCAGTTTGAAGCAGCTGGTTTAAAATTTTAAAAGTTTGAAGTTCATCTATCTGACGTCAGGAAAACGATCCCATTGCCACAGAAAGCAGAAAATACGTCCATTAAACCCTTTTTGATCATTTTAATACAAATCTTAACAGTGTGAAAACCTTCAAAATCTACCTAAAAGCCAAAACCACTTGGGGTTTCCACTTGATATTCTCCTTGGGATACTTTTTTCTTGTTCAGGCCTACGTTTACCCAACCTTAAGCTTTGATTTTTCAGTTGCCTTTGAGACAAAAACATGGTTTCAACTTCTCTTTATAAATTCATTCTTGTTGGTCATCCAATTCTTTTGGGTTTGGAAACCGAACCAACAGCGGCATTAATTTCCCTCTATATGGAGTTATTGGTCATTCGAGTTTTTATAAATCCGCACTTTTTCCTTCGAGAACTTGCCTAATGTTACTGAACTTTTTCCCGCTGATTTACGCAGAATTCTAAGCGCTGATTCTCGTTGATCTAAATCATTCTGCGTGGATCTGCGACGTTTTCTGCGCAGATCTGTGGGACACTTGTTTAGCCTTTCTCACAAAAAAATCTCAAGAATTTTCCTGAGGCTTAAAGGGCAATCAGCAACTTAGTATGACTTTTCCAGCGTTGGAATTTTGACCTGAGGCTGTGGATAAGTATGGCCCAATTGGATTTTCAAGGCTCTGAGTTGGGCCGTGGATAACTCCCAGGGTTGATGAATGTCGAATCCTCTAATTTCCTGTAATTCAGGAATCCAAAGTCGGACAAAATCACCTTTTTTATCGTAGTTATTGGCCTGTCTGAGGATATTGAAGTAGCGGTTTTCCCGCGGATCATTACCCACTCCTCCCACATACATCCAGTTGCCCCAGTTGGAACAGACGTCGTAATCGATAAGTTGGCTTTCGAAGTAGCTCGCTCCCCAAGTCCAGTCGATTCCCAGATCGTTGACCAAGAAACTCGCCACATTCTGACGGCCACGATTGGACATAAATCCGGTAGCTTGCAATTCCCGCATATTGGCATCCACAAAAGGAACTCCTGTCAACCCCTCAACCCAACGCTGAAATTGCGCCTTGTCTCTCCTCCAGGAGTCCTTTTGATGTCGGATGCCTTGTATATCAAAGATTTTGTCCCCGTGTTTTTTGCCAATGAATCTGAAGTAATCCCTCCAGATCAACTCAAAAATAAGCCAATAGGTACTGTCATTTTTCTTTCGCTCCCGCTCGTACTTTTTTACCTCTTCATAAATAGTACGAGGAGAAATACACCCCAAAGCCAGCCAAGGGGAAAACTTAGAACTGTAATCCATTCCGATTAACCCATTTCGGGTTTCCTTATAGACTTTTAGCAAGTCTTTTTCCCAGAAATAGGACC
>CALRRX020000332.1:0-4616 GCA_943370675.1 Reyranella massiliensis 521
AAACGAAAGGCAATGCATATAGAAAATGTTTTTTCATAGATGTTGGGATTAAATGAGGTGTGAATATCCAAGTCCTGGAATGTTTTTCAAAATGTAGCCCAAAAAGATTCATTACCCATCCTGTCAGCAGTAAAAATCAGGTACGAGGACTTACAGATCTTGGTATCTACCCTATCTTTACCACAAATCACCAAAGAATAGTTACATGAAAATTGCCTTTTTCAGCACCAAATCCTACGACAGGGAGAGCTTTACCCTCCATTCGGCAAACTACGATCACCAATTGAGTTTTTTTGAGGTATCTCTGGACCATAGGACAGTCAATCTCGCCGAAGGTCACCAGGCGATCTGTTCCTTTGTCAATGATCCAATCGATGAGTTTATCCTTAAAAAGCTCGATCATTTTGGCGTAAAGTTGATCGCTTTGAGATGTGCCGGTTACAACCAAGTGGATTTAGCTGCTGCCAAGAAATTAGGCATCAAAATCGTAAGAGTACCTGCTTATAGCCCTGAAGCGGTTGCTGAACATGCCATTGCGCTATTGCTTACCTGCGTCAGAAAGACGCACAAAGCCTACAATCGGGTGAGAGAAAATAACTTTTCGCTCGAAGGTCTGACGGGATTTAATATTCACGGCAAAAAAATAGGAGTCATCGGTACAGGAGCAATTGGTAAAGCCTTTTGCAGAATTGCAAAAGGATTTGGAGCAGAGATTCTCGCTTATGATTTATATGAGAGCGAAGAGATGAAGGCTATTGGAGTCAGCTATTTACCACTAGAACAGGTTTTTGCAGAGAGTCAGATTATCTCACTGCATTGTCCATTGACCCCACAGACGCGGCATATGATCAATGCAGAATCCCTCAGCCTCATGCAAAAAGGAGTGACTCTGATCAACACCAGCCGTGGGGCACTCATTGACACCAAGGCAGCAATCAAAGCGCTAAAATCGAGGAAAATTGGGTTTCTAGGAGTAGATGTCTACGAACAGGAGGAGCACATCTTCTTCAAAAATCTCTCTGAGGAAATCTTAGACGATGAAATGATCTCCCGATTGATGACCTTCCCCAATGTACTGATTTCTGGCCATCAGGCATTTTTGACTCATGAAGCTTTGGAACAGATTGCTACCACCACCTTAGAAAATGCAGCAGCCTTTGAGAGAGGTGAGATTTTGAAAAATGAAGTAAAAGCGAGCTAAAAAAAATCCCCGGTGTCTAAAGAGTCACCGGGGATTATACTTTCAAAGCAGATAGAATTATCTAACTACTTTCACGTTTACGGCATTAATGCCTTTTTTACCCTGTACTAGGTCATACTTCACCTTGTCGTTTTCACGGATTTCGTGAACTAGACCACTGTGATGAACGAATACGTCCTCTGAGTTGTCTGATGGTGTGATGAATCCAAAGCCTTTGGTAGTGTTAAAGAATTTTACTGTTCCTTCATTCATGATTTCTGAAATTTTGATTTGTTTTTACTCGGTTTTGATTTGATTGATTTGTACTCGGTTTTTTCTCTACAGGCGGTGCCGGAGGAGTGTTGGAGAGATTTCCGAATTCGTCCACATAAGCGATCATATTGTCCAGGCTACCATCTTTGGGCTGGGTCTTTCGCTCAAGTTTCTTTTCCAGTTTCTCTTTTTGTTTTCTCTTCTTCAGTTCAGCCTTTTGCTTTTTGATGAACGTGTTTTGATTTTTTGACATGCAATGGGGTTAGTTAACAAACGTGATGGCATGACCGACCTTGCCGGCTCTGCCTGTCCTTCCGATACGATGGATGTAAGCATCCATGGTCATCGGTAGCTGATAGTTGATCACATGACTCACATCAGCTACATCGATCCCTCTGGCTGCCACGTCAGTAGCGACCAGTACGCGGATGGTCCCATTTTTAAATTCATCGATCATACGATTTCTAAAATTCTGGGACTTATCTCCATGAATCTGCCCGGCTGAGATGCCCGACTGAATCAGTTTTTTGGCCAGTCTGTCGGCCAATCTTTTTGTTTCGGTAAAAAGGATGACTTTTTCCAAGTCCGGATTACTAAAAAGATCTGCTAACACATCAAACTTATCCACACCTTCTGGCACGCGGATCGTTTGCTGTTCGATATTTTCGTTGGTTCCTGAACCACTATTTACTTTTACTTCGATCGGATTACTTAGTAGTCCATCGATCAATTTCTTTTGAGCTGGCTCCAGCGTAGCTGAAAACAACAAGGTTTGATCACGCTTTCCGATACGGTTGACCAGCTTGTTGACATCGAGGACAAAGCCCATGTCCAACATTCGATCAAATTCATCCAATACGAGAGTATTGACTTTTCTCAAGTCCAATATCTTGCGGTCTGACAAATCCAATAATCTTCCAGGAGTACCTACAATGACCTGAAGCTTCCGCTCCAGCTTGGCATGGTCCGAATTGATATTGGTACCACCTATGAATGTGGCTGAATACAGCTGCATCCCTTGGGTCAAACTCTTGAATTCCTCCTCGATTTGCAAGGCAAGTTCTCTGGTAGGTGTCACCACCAGTGCTGTGAAATTGCGGGGATCTTTGAGTGCGTGCTCGATGATGGGAATCAAAAATGCAGCGGTCTTTCCAGAACCCGTTTTTGAAATTGCCATCATGTCTTTTCCTTCCAAAAGAGGAAGAATAGATTGCTCCTGAATATTGGTTAAGGTTTGATAGCCTTTCGCCAGAATATTTTGAAGCAACTTGGAGCTTAGGCCTAGGCTCTCAAATGATTTTTCGGTGCGAAAACCTTCCTGTCCGCTTGGTTGAGCTCTTTTTACAAAAAGCTTTGGATCCAGAGTGGACTCTTTTTTCTTCTTAACCTGCCTTCTATCCGGGTTTCCACCTCGGGGAGCGGCAGCAGGTTTAGTATGTTTTTTCGTATTGTTCATGATTGTTTGTGTAGGCCTTAACGGGCTCCATTTCAGCATTACCTAGAAGGTAAAGCATATGGAAATGTGATTTTAAGGCATCAAAAAATGTCTTTTTTGAATAGTAAGGAATATTGTACTCCGCCGCAGTGGCTTTTACAATAGGTGCAATTTTCCGATAGTGCACATGGCAGATGTCGGGAAAAAGATGGTGCTCTACCTGATAATTAAGCCCTCCGATCATCCAGGAAAAGACCTTGCTTTTCTCTGAATAATTGGATGTAGTAGCTAGTTGGTGAAGCATGCGTTCGCCCTCCACAGTACCGGTTTCATCAGCCACAGGAAAAATCACCTCAGGCATAATGTGCGCAGTCTGGAAGACCAATGATATACTCAATCCTGTGATAAAGTGAAGGATGAGAAAAGCTAGAAGAATCTGTCCGACTCCAAAGCCCGAAAAGGCAATCGGAAGTCCCAAGGTGAAGACATAATAAACGATCTTCCAAGCCAAAATCTTCAACACGGTATTTCGGTAGACATTTTCACCTTTGATCAAGCCCATTTTATAGTAGCGATCAAAGCGGATAAAATCTTTGGAGGTCACCCATGAGATGGTAGACAGGCCGTAAAAAAACCAAGTATACCAGTGCTGGTAAGGATGGAGTGCGTTCTTCTCCATATTTGGAGAAAAACGAAGGAAAAACGGCGCATTGATATCGTCATCACCTTCGTGAATATTGGTATAGGAATGATGCAGCACATTATGCTGTATCCTCCAAACCGTAGCATTGGCACCTACCATATTTAAGGTGTAGCCGAGAAGCTTGTTGATCTTTGGGTTTTGGGAATAGGTGCCATGGATTGCATCATGCATCACACCCATCCCGATTCCTGCCATACCAAATCCGCTGAGGATGTAGCAGGCAAACAAATGCCAAGTCTCGGTCGCTACTCCTGTAGTTACCAATATTACGGGAACGAAATAGATCAACATCATGACTACCGTCTTGAAGATCATTTCCTTATTGGCAAACTTGGTTTGTTGGGTGGATTTGAAATAGTCGTTGACGCGACTTCTAAGCGTAAGTGAGAATTCAGACAGAGCTGATTCCGAAAATCGAATGGTCTTAATAATAAGGAACTTTAATGGGTGTTAGGAAATCTGGGTTCTCTTGAAGATTGTAAACTGCAGGTTTTAATTCAAAAAGTCCGAAGACTTAGTAGAATCAAAAAAGTAGAAGAAGAAGAAGTAAAACCTGGTATTGGAGAACTCTTGATTTGCTACTTGAGGCAGGTGAATCGCCGATGCTAAACTTGGTGACAAGTATCGAAAACATTTCTTCGACGTATCAAAGGTGGGTAAAGGAATCTGCAATTCCTAATTTTTTCAGAAAACGAACTTTTTTAACCTTGTATTTGCCTAGATTTTTTTTCACCTTTTCAATTCCACCTCCAATTGAGTATCCCATTAAAATGAAGTTGCTCGACTTTATTGTAGATCTGATTGGGAGTTAATTTTTCAGAAGAAAGGGCTTCTTTACTGACCAGGATCAGGTGGAAATCCAAGTTTTTAATCTTCCTAGACTGGTACTTTACCCCGAGATTGATTTGTCTATAGCTAGGAAAATTGTATTTGTTGGCTGCTGCATCCGAGGCATCTGAAAGCCAATGAACACCACTATGTGCATAAACTTGAACTGGCACTTTCTCAAAACGGTACTCTACATA
>CALRRX020000333.1:0-4610 GCA_943370675.1 Reyranella massiliensis 521
GGAAGAATGGAGGTCAGAGGGATTGTTGACCATATCTAAATTGGATTGGATATCTAAAACCCGACTTTACAAGATTAATAATCAAAATATAGGTTCTCAAAAAAGTAAATTTCATCAAAGAGAAAAAACACATTTATACAAAGGCTGAAAGAAAGTAAATTATATGATCAACTTGGCTTTAACTTAAGTCTATAGATGAAAAAGGATTCTGCATAATTTCGGGAAAGGCGATTCTTAAAAGAATCTGGAATTCTGTCATACTTTTCAAGAATTTGTTCGCCAGAAATCCCGAAAAACAATTCTCCTTCCTTTGCAAATTGGGGAAAATAAAGGATCATATTCGAAATAGAATTATCCACTATTCCTGGATAAACGCTTAACTCCTTGGTTTCAAAATTCATTAGCCCGAGTTTTCGGTTCCCTTTTTCATTAATCTGAAAGAGAATTCGATTTGGATCCAAGCCATAAATCTCCCCGGGTAGATAATAATATTTTTTTTCATTAAAAAAAGCCAACATATCCAACGGATGTTGTATTTGTTTTAACCGATCCGCAACAGCATTTGTACCGAAATTCACATGGAATAGTGGTCGAAAACCCTCTTCGTCCCAAACATAAATCGTATCATTAAAAGCCTGAGAGAAAATCACATGACTATTCCATTCAGAAAAAGGGGAATAGGACTCGTAAACAAAGTTATATTCATCCTTTCTTATAGGTAAAGTTTTTTTTGTTTCACCATTTTCTTGAATTAGTATGTCAAAATCCTCTTGATCATCTATTCGGTTGTTGAAAGAAATAATCCTGTTTTCATTGATCAAATGATGAAAATTTGCCATGAAAGGAAGTTTTTCCTCCTTAAGCTCTTCCAAATTTTCATCAAACCAAACGACCAAATTTCCTCTGGATACTACCCCTATTTTATTTTCTCTAAGAATAACCTGTGTAATCGCATCGGCATTCAGCTTGTCGTCATATCCAAAATCAATACTTTTTAGGACTTTCCCATCCAGACTGACTTGATGTAGCGATGTAACTATTCCCTGTTCGAAAAGATAGAAATACTTGTCAGATTTAAGGATCGTCGGATTACCAGAAATCGGATACTTCGTTTGGATTTCCAGAACCTCTAAACTTTCACCAATCTCAGATACCAGAAGTGGTTTTTGAATACTTACAGGTTCAAATGAAAATTGACTAATCTCTTGTTTACAAGAAATGAAAGACAGTAAAAAGATAGCTAAAGATTTTCGCAGCATAAATGTAGAATTGTAAAAGTACCTTGATAGTTAAATAATTGGTCTATAAAGGTACAATTCAGGAAATTTAACCTTCTCCTACTACTGGCTCATCACAATGCCCCTGCCAATTGGCAAAGCATTCATCTCCACCGACCAATCGACATCGGATAACCATCTCAACTTCGGCGCCCGTTCCGCAGTGTTGCCAAACAATTTTGTAGGGATTACCTGCCCAAGCGTTTGATGTTGGAAATAGAGTTGCGGAAAGAAAAAATAATCCCAACAACCCGAAAAACATTTTTTTCATTATAAAATTAATTTATGTAAAACAAGCTGAAATTTTCAGCGACTGACTGAACAGTCAGTTGAATCAAACATATTATTATTATTATTATTATGCAATAGGTTTAAGATATTTTTATCATTCAACGATAATTTTTTCTTTGATCCTCTAGGGCTGAAACCTCGAGAGCCTATCCCCAGAATTCGTAATCTCAAAACTTACATGAGATAAGATTAAAAATCCTATGATATGAACTCAAAATCTCGAGGAGGGAGAATTCGATGAGCTTCAACTCCCCAAAATCCGATACAATTCCAGATTTAGGTAGTAATCCCCTCCACTTATTCTTCGTTTTTCGCATTCTCCGAAGTCCACCAATTGACCTTAAAACATTCAAATTTTAATGTTAGCGTTATTCTTTGACCTCAACCTTGAGGCCGGAAAATGGTGTTGACCTTAAAAATTTGGAATTTTAATGCCAAAACAGCACTCAAAGCTGAGAGATATTCACTCTCACCTAGGGCCGAAAATGCTGAGTCATCAAATCCTCTCTACTTCCATTTTAAATACTCCATCACTGCCTTATCCCCTTTCAACGCAGAAGAGGGCATGGGATTTTGATCATTGAAAACCCTGAGCTCATCCACTGAAAGTAAGGTAACAAAGCTTTCATCAAAGCCATCTTGATAAGGAATCCGTCCGGCATTGAGTCCGAGGTAGTGCCCAAAGAAATTATACACCGCAGCCCGTTTGTTTTTCCCATAATCATGTCGCTCCCCGGCTAGATGCACATTGTCCACGCGACTTTCTGCTTGGTAAGTAGAATAGACTTTTTGCACATAAGGAAACTCAATTCGGGGATTGTTTTTGGTCCAGTCGCCCCCGTCCGAAACCAGCAACATGGGCCGAGGCGCGGCCAAAGCGGCAATTTCCACATTGTTGGTTTGGTGACTAGCACTTTTATGAATCGGCATCCCACTTTCACAGGTGCAGCCTCCAAAGAAATACGCCGAAACCATCACCACAGGAGCAGAAACTTTAATCCTCGAATCTAATGCCGTGATCAAAATCGTCTGCGTTCCTCCACCAGATTCTCCCGTCACGCCGATTCGGTCTGGGTCCACATCCGGACGGGAAATCAGGTAGTCGATCACCCGTTGGGAATTGTAGGTTTGGAGTGTGAGGGCAATCGGAATCTTGTGATCCACCTGCTTGGAATCCCCGTAGCCGATCATATCAAAAGCAAATACCACCGCTCCCATTCTAGCAAAAGCCGCACTGCGGGTTTGCATACTTTCTCCAAACCTAAGATCTGGTCCATGCCCATGGACACTAAGTATTGCAGGACTTTTGGTAAACGGAGCCGGATTCAGAGGCCGATAAAGATTGCCTGTAATGAAAAAACCGGGGAAGCTTTCGATCGCGATATTTTCCACGATGTAGCCGTCCATTTCTCTGGTGCTGTGGATAATCGTATTGAAAGGAGCAGTTCGGGCTGGCATTTGCTCGAGTTTCATTCCTTCGATAATTCCATTTCGGATCACCTCGACCCGCTTTTCCCAGTCGGCCTGAGTGGTCCAAGTCGAAGCAGTTTGCTTCATGAAAATAGCCGCTTCATCTTCTGTCCAGTAGGCTCCTTGGCAAAGCATATTTTCTTGGGCAGAAACGTTAGAAAACTGAAACAGGAGCAGGATCGAAAGCGAAAGGATAGATTTCTTCATTGGTTCTACGGCTTATTGGATGACTTGGGAAATTTCAGCGGGTTCGTACCCGATCCGGTGGGAATTGAGGTAAATAGTTTCTCCTTTCTTGGCTTCGAAAGGTCCGGTGTATACTTTCCATCCTTCGGTTTCAGAAAAACGATAGCCTATCGAGGCACTGGGATTTGCACAAGTGAGGTGGACTTTACCGTTTTCAAATTTCAGTTGTGTAGGCGGAGTAAGCGGTGGAGAATCTTTTCCCTTCCACCAAGTCCGGACCATTTCCATTTCATTTACCGCTCCAAAATCCCCATAATCTGCGATCCATTGCTCATGGGCTTTGCGCAGCTCCATCAACTTTTCGGAGAAAGCAGGATCTGAAACCAAATTTTTGAATTCGTATGGATCGGATTGGGTGTCGTACAATTCTTCCAATGGCTTGGATGGGGCGAACCAGCGGTCTTGCTCAGGAGTCAGTTTCCCCGCTTTATGCAACTCCAATAGGTGAGGCATCAGCGGATTTTGGAACCGAAAGCGGATATTCTGGTAATTGGGTTTTTCCGGCATGTAGTTGCGGATGTATTTGAACCGTCCGTCTGAGACTGCTCTGACCCGATCGTATTCGCTGTCCATTCGATCGCGGGCGGCATAGATATACTTCCGTGGACTGGTTGATTTTTGGGATCCCAAAAAGGCCTGGCCTTGCATGTATTCTGGAATTTTGATCCCTGCTAGAGACATCAAGGTTGGCGCCATATCCACGAAACTGACCAATTCCTCGCTTTTCCCAGGCTTGAGAAAAGGCGCTTTGACCAACAGTGGCGCACGGAGTCCTCGGTCATACAATTCCCTTTTCACATAAGGCAGCCCGTCTCCATGATCCGAGTAAAAGAAAATGATCGTATTGTCGTACAATCCGTCCTCTTTCAACTGTCGGATCACTTCCCCCACCTGATCGTCCATGGTCATCACGTTGGTGATAAACCGTGCCATGACATAACGGCTGATGGAATCATCCGGATAGAGGGGAGGAAGTTTGACCTTGGCGGGATCCACTTTCAGCGGTTCTTTGGCCCTCGCCCAAACCTGCGATTCATGTGTGGTAACAAAGTTGAAAATGGAGAAAAAAGGCTGGTTTTTATCCGTTCTGTTGCGATAATGGGCTTTCGGGCTACTCACATCCCACATCGTCACCGGACTACGAAATTGGTAGTCTTCCTTCGAATTATTGGAAGTGTAATAGCCCGCTTCCCGGAGCAGTAGCGGATAGGGTTTCATCCCTTCGGGCAAAACAACCGAATACCCTTTGAAACCCGGAGGATAATCATCTGAAGCTACGGCCGAAGCCGCCAAGGTTCGCATATGCTGAGCCCCAATCGAGGTCTG
>CALRRX020000334.1:0-4601 GCA_943370675.1 Reyranella massiliensis 521
ATAATTCCTGTTTGTCCTTGGAACAGGAAGTCATCCGTGGCAATCACGTTAAACATCGGAGGAGCATCTTTAGGCACTTCCACAGGTCCCATGCCTCCGTAGATTGGGCCAATAAAGGCCAGTTTCATCGTTTTTGAATTCAGCGTAGCGTGCATGGTCAATCCAGCTCCTGCGGAAAAGCCGATCATTCCGATTCTGTTGGTGTCCACTCCCCATTCCTTGGCACGATTCAAAATCATCGCATAGGCCGCTTCGGCATCTTCCAGTTGGTTAGACAGATCACGTTGCGGAGGTCTTGGAGCGGGAGTAGCCGATGCAACAGTGCCAGATGCAGGTGGAGCTGGAGCAGCGGGTCTAGGCCGGTTCATCCAAGCGGTAAAGTCTTCCAGAGAAGGAGGAGTAGGATTGAGTCGGTACTTGAGTACAAAGGCAGCGATTCCCTGTTTGGCGAGGGCTTCGGCTACTTCCCAACCTTCATTACCCATGGATAGCCAGCTAAATCCACCACCTGGAGCGACAATCACTGCCGCACCATTGGCTTTTCCGGGTTCCGGAAGAAAGGGGGTCAAGGTTGCGGTAGAGATATTTCTCGCCATGGGGTCGCCCCACTGTCGAAACCAAGTTTCGGGTGCAGGTTGATTTTCCACTCCGCCTGTTCCTAGCAAAATGGCCCTAGGTTCGGCAGGAGCTTCTAAGGGATAAATGGTTCCGTCTTGGGCGAAAGCCTGAACAGAACAAGTCAGGGCAAAGGCAATGAAGCCAGATTTGACAAGGTAGTGCATGGATTAAGGTTTTTTGGGTTTGAATAGCGGATAAGATATTGGTTTTCTGGAGAAAAGTCAGGGGAAATTATTTGAGATAGATTAAAAAAGGATTCAATACCACTGCCTGCTTTTTCCAGAAAGCAGCAGGTGAAAATGGGCGTTGATGATTTAAAAAGATTTTCAAAAAAGTAGATTTATGATAAAAACGTCCAGCGGTCAAATATTCATCTTCATGATTGTTTAATAACTCTACAAACTCTTTGAAGTCTTGGCTGAACATCTTTTTTCAGGCTAAAATACTGCTGTCTGAGAACCTCTATCGCTTCTAGGCGTTCGATGGGGCTTTTGGTTGACCGAAAGGCAAAGTCTGAGGTTTTCTCTTTTAAGGTTGTGATTTTTAAAACCTTTTCCATGACATGAATTTAGCCTTTTTTGGTGATTTTGGGTCAATTCTGAAGAAAGAAACGAGTCAATCCTCATCCAAAAAAGATTCAATATTGCTGACCATTTATTCATTCACTTTCTTCATCCATTTCCCCATGGTTGAGCTGATGACGGATTAGCAGATTGACATAATGCCGGTTTCGGCGATTTTTCTTGGCATCAGCCCGTTTTTCATTCCGTTTGTCTTTGACTAAGCGGTCCAACTCATTGAGATCTTCCAGTCTGCTGACATCCTTGATAGAAGTTCGTTTGGGCATGGTGATATTGAGTTGCTCTGATTTTTTGCCAAGAAAACTGTGGATGGGGAGATTATGTTGGGGAGAAAATCATTAATGAAATGGAAAAGTGCTACCCATTTCAAATGGGCTAAGATACTAGGGTCGAATTGCTACCGTAAAGCTGTAGGGATCGACCCTGCCAAAAACTGAACCTCAGCGGTGCTGAGGAGAATCTAAGCCTAAATAGAGTTAAATCAAAATGGTGATTATAAGGATGAGTATTGTTTTTCCAGAATGCCGTAGGCATGACCGATTAAATAGCCTGCCAATTTATTGGCTGGTATTGTGGATGATTCATGACATCAAAAAAATACCGTAGGCATGGTTGATTTTGGTTAAATTAAGTCCTGATTAAATTTGATTTTTTATGCCAAATACCTATTCCAAAATGTATTGCCAAGCAGTCTATGCAGTGAAATATAGAGATGCTGTTATTCAAGATTCCTTCAAAAAGGAATTGTATGCAGTTATTGGCAATTTGATCAATGAGACAGAAGCAAAGGTTTTAATTGTGAATGGTCATTTTGATCATGTCCATTGCCTTTTTCAGTTTTATCCAAAACACTCCGTCTCTGACATTATGAAAAATGCAAAAGCTAAATCCTCCAAATGGTTAAATGAATCAAATCTAGTTGCAGATAGATTCGAGTGGCAGTCTGGATTTGGCTCATTTACCTATAGTGAAAAGGAAGTGCAGAAGGTATTTGAGTATGTGAAAAATCAGGAAACTCACCATCAAAAAATGACCTTTAGAGAAGAATACCTCATGATGCTAAAGGCTCATAACATTGATTTTTTGCCTGAATATCTTTTCAAAGAGTTGGAATGAATATCGTTCGTCCCTGCGGGACTATGCCAGCCCCTCTTATCAGGATAAAATCCAGAGGTTAAAACCTCTGGCAAGAATATGAGTCGTCCCTATGGGACTGAGAAAGAAGAAATGCCGTTATGCATGGCTGATTGCGTAGCCAGCCAATTTATTGGCTGGAGAATGAGATAAGAATCGGTTCCCAATAATGCCGTAGGCATGTCTGATTTTGATAGCGATCAAATTAAATGGATTCTGATTTAATTGATTTGATGGACTGAATATCGTTCGTCCCTACGGGACTATGCCAGCCCCTCTTTTTAGGATAAAACCCAGAGGTTAAAACCTCTGGCAAGAATATGAGTCGTCCCTATGGGACTGAAATAGAAAAAATCCTTAGATACTTCTCCGTTTCCATGAATTTTAGGAAAAAGCTGAGTGAAGCCAAAACCTCACCCAGCTTTTTTATTCAACTCATCTTCTTATTTCAACCCCTCCAAATAACTCACCAAATCCACCAATTCCTGCTCGCTAAGCGGGAAGGCGGGCATAAGAGATTCGGATAGCTGAGTAATGGAAGCGATGTCTGCGAGTTTGTAGATGGTTTGTTCTCCGCTGCCGACAAGCTTCACGATCAGGTCGTTTTCGGTCTTGGAGTTGACGATGCAGCGGACTTCCTTGCCGTCCTTGAATTTCACCAGTTGGGTTTCATAGCCAAAGCCCATGCCTTCGGAGGGATTAATGATTGCATTGATCAAAGCCTCTCGGCTGAGTTTGCCTCCGATTTGACTTAGTGATGGACCAAAGTCCACGCCTTCATTGACTATCTTATGGCAAGCCACACAGTACGTAGAGGCCACGGTTTTTCCTTTTTCTACTTCGCCTTTGGCCGAAAGCATTTTCACCAAATCATAGCCTTGGGCGATGCTATCTCCGTATTTTTCCAGGGCGAGAACTCGGATATTTCCGTTCCAACTGCTCATCAGAATCTTCTGTGCTATGGGTAACAAGTCTGCTGGAATTTGATCCGCTTTTGCCAGTTCCCATAGCACCGCTTCAGACTGATAGCCCTTGGCTTCTTCCATCGCTGCGGTTCGTACCGCGGTGGAGGCATTCTCATTTTTCCAGAACTTGCTCAGGAGGCTTGCCATCTCGGGGGTATCCACCGCGCCAAACTTGCGAATGGCTGCAATGGCCTTTACCTCATCTTGATTTTTCATGGCTTGCTCGATTTCACCCATCCCATAAAGTGAGGCGAAAAGTCCAGCGGCCTGATTGGCCAGCCCGCGGTTTTCTTCCTGATAGACCAAAGCTAAGAGTCTGTCCTTTTGATCTTTGAGTTGGTATTTGCGGACGATTTCGAGGAAATCCCGGTCGTCGGTGATTTCTCCTGCCTTGGCTTTTGCCAAGCTGAGGAGTTGGGCATCCGGTTTTTTGGAATCAAATGCAGCTTGTCTGAGGATGATGACTTGGTCCTCGTTTTGGCCTTTGGCCAGTAGATTTTTCAGGGTTTGGTTTTTCAGAGCTGCAGTTTGGAAGTCCAAAGCCCGATAGTAGCGGTGATCTGCGGGGCTGTTTTCCGCGAGGATCAATTCCTCCAAAAGCGCTGGAGTACCTGCTGATCTCGATCTCCAAATCAGGTCTTTCGCCTCGGCGGAATTGCTCCAGCCTTGACCGATTTTAGCCAGATAGGCCGGCAAATAGCTGTCCCAGCGGTATTCTGCAGCAATGCCCAATGCCTCCAAATACCAGCGGTCACCGCTTCGATAGCCTTCGGCCAGTTTCAACCATACCTCGGGTGCATCCTCGTATCGGATGGCAACCGCCACTTCCCGACGCACCTGATCGGAAGGATCGGAAGCAAGGCCAAGCAGGAAGGCAAAGTCCTTCATCCCGTTGATGCGGGAAGCACGAACGGCCGCAACGCGCATGTTTTCGTCTGCATCGGCAGCTGCTTTTTGGATGTACTCATTTCCATTTGGCAGCTTGGTCAGCAACCAAAAGGCCCGTGCTTTCATTCGGCTGTCTTCGGAGGCATAGAGCTTTTCCAGGGCTGATTTTGCTTCTTCTCCTTTTTCCTTCAAAGCCATAAATGCCTTGAAATGGATTGCCCTATTTGGGTTTTGAAGAAGTTCGATTAGAGATTCAATCGAGGAATAATCAGGTGAATCAACCTTGTACTTGGACTTTTTCGGAGCCAGGCGATAGATTCTGCCTTTTTCCAAATCACCTACAGCATGTCCTCCCACGCCCGGATCGTACCAGTCGGAGATAAAGATCGAGCCGTCAGGCGCCACGGTCACATCG
>CALRRX020000335.1:0-4592 GCA_943370675.1 Reyranella massiliensis 521
GTCCTTTGGGTAGGTACAGGAGAAAACAATTCCAGCCGATCTACTTATGCCGGAGCGGGTCTATACAAATCCACTAACGGAGGCAAGACCTTCCAAATGATGGGACTACTCCACTCCCACCACATTGGTCAAATCCAAATTCACCCTACCAATCCGGATATCGTATGGGTTGGTTCTATGGGTTCTCTTTATTCCAAAAACAAGGAAAGAGGCCTCTACAAAACCACTGACGGAGGCAAGACTTGGAAAAAAGTCCTTTACATCGACGACAACACAGGGATCATCGACATCAAAGTTCACCCAACCAATCCCGACGTACTTCTCGCAGCAAGCTGGGAGCGATTCCGACAGGCGCATGACTTCGTCGGCAATGGAAAAGGATCAGCGATCTGGAGATCCGAAGACGGTGGAAACACATGGAAAAAAGCAGTAGAAGGATTTCCTCAGGATGAGTTTGTAGGGCGAATCGGTTTTGACTTTGCACTTTCTCAACCGAATACGGTTTATGCTTTGCTGGATAATCAGGGCAAATCCGACAAACCAGCACCGGCCCCAAGACAGCGTGGCAATCAGCAGCAGGAAGAGAATCCAATCAAAATCGAGGATTTCAAAGCGATGACTTTGGATCAGGCTTTGGCATTGGATGACAAAAAGCTCGAATCCTTCCTGAGAAGAAATCAATTTGCCACCAAATACACTCCTGCCGAACTGAAGCGCCTGCTAAAAATCGGAAAAATTACCACTACTCAGATCTCCAATTACCTTGGTGGCGCAGTCGATGCCAATGCCGCCATGTTTGGTCAGCCGATCAAAGGTGCAGAAGTATATCGATCCGAAGATGCCGGTAAAAGCTGGAAAAAAGTCTCCGAATCAGACATCAGTCAACTTTACAATACCTATGGCTATTACTTCGGGGAAGTACGCGTGAGTACCTCTGATGAAAATGAAATTTTCGTCTTGGGTGTACCACTTTTGGTTTCGAGAGATGGGGGTAAAAACTTCTCTAGAACAGACTCCATCGGCAGACCTCACTCTGATCATCAGGCGATGTGGATCAATCCTAAGGACAGCAAGCACATCCTCCTAGGCAATGACGGTGGTTTGTACCGAAGCTACGGAGGAGGCGCACGTTGGGATCACCTGAACACTCAAATGCCGATTTCTCAGTTTTACTCCATCATGGTAGATGATGCCAAGCCATACAACATTTATGGAGGCATGCAGGATAATGGGGTGTGGTTTGGAAAATCCACCAATAAGCCCGAGGATCCATGGGAATCACTTTTGGGCGGTGACGGTATGGTCGTGGCAGTAGACACTAGAAACAACAACATCGTCTACACCGGATCTCAGTTTGGAAACTATATGCGCATCAATAAGGAAACTGGAGAAAGACGACGAATCACCCCGGGTCACGACATTGGTAATGCTCCCAATCGCTGGAACTGGAGAACACCAGCCGAGCTCAGCTACCACAATCAGGACATTGTGTACATGGGTTCGCAGTACGTCTACCAATCACTTGACCAAGGCAACACCTGGAAAACCATCTCTCCTGACTTGACCAAAAATCAGAAAAGCGGAAACGTACCATTTGCCTCGCTTACAGTGGTAGAAGAATCTCCACTTGAGTTTGGAACCCTTTACGCTGGATCAGACGACGGCAATGTCTGGGTAACCCGTAACAACGGCGGAACTTGGACTAGTCTCAATGCGGGACTTCCACAGGATCGTTGGGTGAGCAGCATTTCTCCTTCTCGATTTAAAGAAGGCCGAGTGTACATCACTCTAAATGGTTATCGCTACGACGAGTTCAATACCTATGTGTATATGAGCGAAGACTATGGAAAAACTTGGACTTCCATCAAATCCAACCTCCCTGATGAATCCACCAACATCATCATCGAAGATCCAAAAATTCCAAACCTACTTTACTTGGGCACAGATCATGGTTTGTATGTAAGTATGGACGAAGGTAAAAACTGGAACCTTTTCCAAGGTCAAATCCCGAACGTGGCAATCTATGACATGGTCATCCAGCAGCGTGAAAATCACCTAGTGGTCGGGACTCATGGAAGAAGTGTTTATGTGATCGACCTGAAGCCAGTTCACGAATGGGCCAAACCAGGTCCGATGGTGATGGAAAAATAACCTTCACAATCAACCGACCTAATCACAAAAAAGGCCCTTCAGAAGCGATTGTGAAGGGCCTTAGTTTTTAGGACAAGTTTCCTAATGGGTTGGCTTTTTCAATCAAAAGATTTTAAATCCGACAGAGACCACCCACTGGTTGATACGATTATCTGTATTGAATGAACCGATGTTTTCAGTCCACTTACTGAGACCACCTTCGTATTTGGCATCGATGAAAAGATTGCCGATATCCACACCTAGTCCTGCTTGATAACCCAGAGTAGCATTCTTAAACTCCGCATCTCCTATGGTATCGCTCACTTCACTGAGTTTGGAATTGATGTTCAAACTGGCGATAGGACCTGCCTGAAGTCTAAGAACTTTAAAAAACCGCATTCCGAGCATCACAGGAATGTCAAGTCTGTTGAACTCGGCCTTTAGCTGGTCTTGATCATTAATAAATTTTCCGCTTGTTTGGGTGAAAAGAAGTTCAGGCTGCACAAAAAAACCCGCACCTCCCAAGCGACCAAACACCCCGACATGGTATCCTGTCTGAGCTCCCTCTGGAGAAAATTGAGAATTTTTGAAATTTACCTTAGTGCTGCTAAGGCCGGCTTTGACACCAAAACCATTTTGCTGAGGAAAGGCTTGAAAGGCAATAAATGCGAATGCGAGGAAAAGAAGGATTTTTTTCATGGTAAAAGGATCTTGGTTTAGTTAGAGAATGGTGAGTCTCCCGATTGCAATTCCTTTGCCAAATCCGACAAACAAACTTTTCATACGATCAACTTTGATTCTACCCTTTTTTTAAATTCAAAAAAACCCTCATGCTTTGGCAAGAAAGCAAAAAATCATGTTCCAAAAACTTCCAAAAAAAAGGGCTAACCTTTCGGATAGCCCCATTTTTTTAAACTATTCGGTTTGATTTAGTGACCTTGTGCCACACCAAAGACTCCAAGTTGACTCAAAATCAAAAGGATAATGACAATTGGACAAATCCATCTAATAAAAAACATCCAACCTGAACGGAAATAGCCTTTAAATCCCGGAGAACCCAAAGACACTTCTTCTGCATAATCGCTGATTTTTTGAGCCCAACCTGTATACAATGCGAGCATGAGACAGATCACAATTACTGCAAATGTTCCAAAAATAAAATCCATAGCTCCAAAGAAGCCAACCAATTCATTGCTAAAGAAATTGAATCGAATTTCCGCAAAGAAATTACCCTCTATGGAGGATAGAGCAGATGGAACTGAGAGAATCATCGCTGCAATACCTACTACCCATGTTGCTTTTTTACGATCCCACTTTCTGTCATCAATCAAATACGCTACTGGAACTTCCAACATTGAAATGGTAGATGTCAAAGCAGCAACCATCAACAAGATGAAGAAAAGACCTCCGATGATATTTCCTCCAGGCATTGCATCAAATACTTTTGGCAATACGTCAAAAACAAGCGCGGGACCCGCAGCGGGATCTTTACCAGGTAGTAAGGCAAACATGGCAGGAAACACCATCAAACCTCCCAATAGCGCAACAGAGGTATCCATTCCAGCAATCCAACCCGCTGCATTGACAATATTGGCATCCTTCTTAAGGTAAGATCCAAACGTGATCATCAAACCCCAACCGACAGACATGGAGAAAAAGGCCTGTCCCATTGCCTGAAGAATAACGGTTCCATTGATTTTTGAGAAGTCAGGATTAAGATAATATTGAATACCTGCTTCAGCACCTTCAAGGGTGACAGACCTTCCTGCAATGAATAGGATGATAATAAATAGCACCGGCATCATAAACATTGCCGCTTTTTCAATTCCTCCAGATACTCCTCCCAATACTATCAGGATGGTAAGAAGTATAAAGAAAAAGGTCAAAGGAATCACATACATAGGTGTCCTCACAAATTCTTCAAAATCAACAGGAATATTCAGAATCTCGGTGAATATGTAACCTACCGTCCATCCTGCTATCACAGAGTAGTAACTGAAGACAAAAAAACAGACCGTCACACAAAGAACTCCTGCCAACTGCCAAAACTTATTACCGCCAGTATCTCGAATAGCCCCAATTGGGTTTTTACCTGACTTTCTACCCAACGCAATTTCGTTGAATAACAAAGGAAGTCCAATGAGGACTACACAAAGAATGTATACAAATACAAACGCTCCTCCACCATTTTGACCAGTCAAGTAAGGGAATCTCCAAATGTTACCAAGCCCGATAGCTGAACCAGCCGCAGCCATGATAAAGCCAAGACTTGACCCAAATTGTCCTCTATCTTCGGTATTCGAATTTGCTGCCATAGATAATCCTAAAGTTAAATTAAGGGTATAAACTGCTTTTTAAGAGCGGGCTAAGATAATTTGTTTTGCCAAAATACCTATTCCCGTTTGGAAAGTTTTGGGCTCATATCCAAGTTGTTTTCTGGCTTTTTCGATGATAAAGCCTGT
>CALRRX020000336.1:0-4576 GCA_943370675.1 Reyranella massiliensis 521
GGGCGAAAGGTGAAGCTGGAAAATACCGAGTTTTCAAAGAATCCAAAGACGATGACAAAGACGGAAAATTTGCCGAAGACCTCAAAGAAGGCATCGCATTCAATAAGTCTTTGACCTATAAATTCCCTGTTTTTGAACCATTGGCGGGAGATATCGCAGTTTCCCAAAAGGAAAGTCGAGCCGTGCTTGATTACCTATTTGAGCAGTGGAATATCTTCGCTTTTGTGACTTTCTCACCTGCAAACAATCTGAGCGCACCTTTGAAATTCAATGGCCCGGATGCCCGTAAAAGAGTAGTGACTTCCATTTTGGAAAAAGATCAGGCGATCAATGCCATGGTCTCTGAGATGTACAACAAAACGGTGACTTCAAAGGCTTTCCAGCAAACCAATCAAGGCACAGACGGGGATTTTTTCCAGTGGGCCTATTTTCACTTTGCCCGATTGAGCTTCTCGACTCCTGGCTATTGGACTCCTGAATTTAAAGGAAAAACCAATGCCGAAGCCAACTATTTGGCATGGGCGGATTCTTTGGGATGGAATTCCTTTGTGCCTTGGACTGAAGTGAAGCATCCGGATTTTCCCAATCAAAAAGTAGAAGTCGGTGGGATCAAACCTTTTGTGATGGTGAATCCTCCTTTTGAAAAAGTGGGAGAAATTGCGAAGCAACACACGGATTTTATCCTAAAACTCGCTGCGATGCAGCCTAAGCTTGAATTTCACAATCTGAAAACAGAGGCCTTAGGAAATGGATTGACTAGAATCACCGTGGACCTGTACAACAATTCCCCTCTTCCTACTCACTCAGATATGGGCGCTCGATCAAGATGGCTTAGAAAAGTCCGAATTGATATCGATGCCACTGCCGACAAACTGATTTCTGGTGACAAGATCAAATTGGTCGATTCAATGGCGGCTTATGAAAAAGCTACCTTCAGCTGGATTGTCCGCGGTACTGGCGCAATCACCCTCAAGGCGGGTGCTTCGCATACCGGATTTGCTACTCAAACTGTAAAACTCTAAGCCATGAAGATCATGAAATTGAAAAACACGATAGTTGCCCTGGCTTTGGGAACGATGAGTCTGGGT
Organism: Reyranella massiliensis 521; assembly: GCA_943370675.1. Lineage (GTDB taxonomy): Bacteria > Bacteroidota > Bacteroidia > Cytophagales > Cyclobacteriaceae > Algoriphagus. The sequence goes on from CALRRX020000336.1 coordinate 1,089, forward strand.
TCTTTGGAAGTAACTGCTCAGCAAGAAAATTACTTCCGTGCCATCGGAACTCCCCACAAACCAAAAGTCGAAATCGCCTGGAATCGGTATTACACCGCAGAAGGCCTTTGGGACTGGATGAAAAAAATCGCTGCTGCGCATCCTAATTTGGCAAAAGTCGAATCAATTGGGAAGTCCGTTGAAGGTCGGGATATTTTGACCTTGACGATCACTGATTTTTCGAAAGGAAAAGATACCGAAAAGCCAGCCATGTGGATCGATGGCAACATCCACTCCAATGAAATCCAAGGCGGCGAGTTTTCCCTCTATGTAGCTTGGTACCTGACCGAAATGCATGCTGACAATGAATTTGTCAAGCAACTGCTGAAGGACAAGACCTTTTACATCACTCCGACCATCAACCCCGACGCCCGAAACAACTTCTTCAAGGAGCCAAACACGGCAAGTTCCCCAAGATCAGGCATGCTGGTACTGGACAATGATGGAGACGGACAAGCCGGAGAGGACATGATGAATGATCTCGATGGCGATGGAAGTATTACCATGATGATCCGAAAGTCACCCACGGGCAGATTTATCAAAGATCCACTAGATCCAAGAAGATTGATGCAAGTCGGTCCAGATCAGGTAGGAGAGTATGAAATGCTGGGTCAGGAAGGAATTGACAACGATGGCGACGGCGAAGTCAATGAAGATGGCATTGGTTACTACGATCCTAACCGTGACTGGGGATGGAACTGGCAGCCGGATTACATTCAGCGAGGGGCTTTGCGCTATCCGTTTACCTTGCCTGAAAACCGTGCCGTGATGGAGTTTGTCATGAAGCATCCAAACATTGCTGGTGCCCAAAGCTTCCACAACTCAGGAGGGATGATTCTTCGCGGTCCGGGCGCTGAAGAAGACATTAATACCTACAATCGTGAGGATATCCGAATCTACGACGCTATAGGTAAAAAGGGCGAAGAGATGATCCCAGGCTATCGTTACCTGACCGTGTACAAGGATTTATATTCTGTGTTTGGGGGTGAATTGGATTGGTTTTATGGCAATCGTGGTATTTTCACCTACACCAATGAACTGATGGTTTCCTACCTGTATTTCAATAAAGAAGCAGGCCGAGGCAATCAGGAAGAACAGCTGAAAGTCGATGAGTTGCTTACCTTCGGAGATGCGTTTGTGAATTGGAAAGAATTCAAGCACCCTCAGTTTGGTACTGTGGAAATCGGGGGATTCAAAAAGAATTTTGGACGAGCTCATCCGGGCTTCTTGTTGGAGCAGGACGCTCACCGAAATGCTGCTTTCACGATTTATCATGCCTACCATACGCCAAAGCTTTCTGTTATGGATGTGAAAGAAGAGGATCTCGGAGGAGGACTGAAAGCCATTACTGCGACCATCTTCAATGAGCGAATGATGCCAACACACGCCAGTCAGGACTTGAAATACAAAATTGAGCGTCCCGACTACGTGACGATCTCAGGTGCCAAAGTGGTAGCCGGATTTGTGGTAGAAGATGAGGACATGAAGAAATTCAAAGAGCAAAAAGCCTCTCCGGAGAAAATGGCCGTGGAAAATATTCCAGGCATGGGAGCGGTAAAAGTCAGATGGATTGTCTCCTCAGCTTCCAACTACAGCATCACAGTCGATTCTGCAAAAGGCGGAAAGGCCAGCTGGAAAAAGTAATTGAGAGTGATAGGTTAGTGAGTCCCCATTTCAATGTTTGAGATGGGGACTTTTTTTTACCAACTTGTCTCTTCTAACTAGTAAGCCCATGAGACGACAATTTTCACTTATTGGAATATTGATCCTACTTTCTTTTTCATGCTATAGTCAGAATTCCCCATTGGTACTGATTACCTACTATTCTTCATCAGGAAGTACCAAAAAGATGGCGGAAGCAATTAATGAGGGGGCTAAATCCGTGGAGGGCGTGCAGGTGAAATTACTTCCGATTTCGGAAGTGAAACCTCAGGATTTGATGGAAGCTACCGCAGTGATAGTCGGTTCACCTGTCTACAATTCAAATCCAGCCCCTCAGGTACTTGAATTTATCAATTCATGGCCTTTTGACGGAAGGCCGATGAAGGATAAACTGGGAGCCGCGTTTGCCACCGGTGGAGGTATTTCGATCGGAGAGGAAGGGGTGATGATCGATATCCTACGGGCGATGCTCATATACGGGATGATCGTGATGGGTGGGGAAGAGGTAGAGGCTGCTTTTGGGGCTTCCGGGATTACAGGTGAAGGGCCTTTTGAAAAAGAGAAAGTAGACGAGATTTTTTTAAAAAAGGGAGTCTCACTTGGTAAAAGAGTAGCCGAAAAAGCGTCAAAATGGGATTTAGTGACAAAATAAAGCCCCGCCAAGTGATCCTCAGCGGGGCATTGAACTAAAGTTGGTTTAGCTTATTTGGATGCTACGTAAGCAGAAAATCCATTAGAAGTAGAAACTTTGAAGCTGATGGCCTCTGGGAAGCCAGGCTTATTGATGGTGTACACTTTGTGAAGTCCCTGAGGATTGTCCACTTGCTCCGTGTGAATCAATTTATCTCCGTCAAAGATCTGAACGGTTACTTCTTGAGCAACCAAGTTGGCAACCAATAGTCTGTATTGATTGTCTCCTAGAGCGGTTACTCTTGAAAATACCTCGGGCTTGGTTTTTACCTCGGTGCTGAAAGTTGCAGTTCTCAAGGTGCCATTGATATCGGATACTTCTATAGAATACTGGCCTACTGGAAGGGCATTCAGATCATATCTCTTTGCAAAAGCTTCAGTTTTGGAGATTCTGTCTCTCAATACAAGCTGATTTTGAGAGTCGGTGATCTTCACTACTAGCGTGCCTTGAGGTGCTTCAGCTACGGCTACCATTACTTTAGATGGCTCAGTCTGTCTGATTTCCACTTTTTTCTCATCGTTGCTAGCAAACGCTCCTGATGCGATCCCCGCAACAAAAAGCATGGTCATTAATTTTCTCATTTTTTTAGTTGGTTTAATAAGTTGTATTGATTGAATAAATTCTTGGAATAGCTCCAAGTGGTTTGAGTTGAAATAGATGTTTGATTTTGGTAACCGCAGGATGGACTATTCCATCAGGGGGGAGATTTTGGGTTACAGGGTCTTCGATGCAATTCGAATTACTGTACAAAGTTACCAAACGGAATCAATATTGCAATAGTTTCAATGAAATGATGAAAAAATTTTAAAAATGGTAATGAAAATGAATTATTTTTAATAATAATATAAAATCACTCCGCAATCGATCGCGAAGAAGATTCTGTTTGGCGGTTTTCGAATATTTTAAAATTTTATTCTGAAAATGAGGTTAAAATCATTAAAGTGTTGCTACATGGATTTGTGATTATCCTATTCTGCAATCGATTGTACTGAAATGAAAAAAAATGATTTTTTTTTCTCTTGACATGAAAAAAGCCCGGATTTCCGGGCTTTATCACTTTGGATTAGATCAGATCTGGATCAGTTTAATTGGCTTT
>CALRRX020000337.1:0-4572 GCA_943370675.1 Reyranella massiliensis 521
GGAAAGTATCCAAGACCTTCAAGCTCAACTGAAGCCTTTTCAGGCGCAAGTGATGGTTTTTCATCAGGAAGTGGATCAGGTTTTTGAGGCTGTTTTTTCTGAATTTGAGGTTAATGCCGTCTATTCTCACCAAGAAACAGGGATAAAAATCACGTTTGATCGGGATTTAAGAATAGCTGATTTTCTAAAGGAAAAAGGAGTTGTTTGGAAAGAGTACCTGCAACAAGGCGTGGAGCGAAAGCGCAAAAACCGCCATCGATGGAACAATCTCTGGTTTGGGCTGATGAGTGCTCCGCTAAAGCAACCGGATTTGAAAGCTGCAAGATGGGTGAGCCTTTCCAAAGGGTTTTGGGAGAAATTTCCACAAAATCCAATTTCAGAAGAGTGGAAAACACCCCAGCCCCTCATGCAACCGGGAGGTGAGACAATTGGCCGTAAATACCTGAAGAGCTTTTTGGAAGAGCGGGTAAAAAACTACAACAAGCACATCAGTAAGCCCGAACTCAGCCGAAAAGGCTGCAGTCGGCTTTCGCCTTATTTGGCTTGGGGTTGTATTTCACTGCGGGAGGTGTTTCAGCTTTCTTCCGAAAGATCGAACAGTGGATTTCAAGCCCGAAACATCACCAATTTCCAATCCAGGCTGAAGTGGCATTGCCACTTTATCCAAAAGTTTGAAATGGAGTCCAGAATGGAGTTTGAACCCATCAATCGTGGATTTTTAGGTTTCTCTTACGATACAAATCCTGACTGGATCAAAGCTTGGGAGGAGGGAAGGACAGGCTTCCCATTGGTCGATGCCTGTATGCGATGCCTTTCGGCTACCGGTTATCTCAATTTCAGAATGCGAGCGATGGTAGTTTCGTTTTTGACCCATCACTTGGGGCAGAACTGGAAATCCGGATCCAATCATCTGGCAAGGATGTTTTTGGACTTCGAACCCGGGATTCATTACCCACAACTTCAAATGCAAGCCGGAGTCACAGGCATCAACACCGTGAGAATTTACAACCCGATCAAGCAATCCCAAGATCACGATTCGGAAGGCGTTTTTATCAGAAAATGGGTTCCGGAACTAGCCAAATTGCCTGATTCATTTATCCATACTCCATGGGAGCTCACTCCACTGGAGCAGCAGGAGTTGGGATTTGAGCTGGGGAAAGATTATCCATTCCCAACGGTAGATTCAGAAAAATCTGGGGCTTTGGCTAGAGATCGTATCTGGTCCGCCCAAAAACTACCGGAAGTCGTCCAAGACGCGGAGCGTGTATTGGCCAGACATACTTTATCCAAAAGATGGGCTTGATATGAAAAAACAGCATTTACCTACCAAGATGTGTCCAGTTTGCAATAGACCTTTCACTTGGAGAAAGAAGTGGGAAAAGAACTGGGAAGAAGTGAAATACTGCTCGGATCGGTGTCGTGGCGATGCCAAGAAAACGAAGAAATCCTAGCGATAAGCTCCAATATAAAATCCCAACCAAATCAGTAAAGGAAGGAAATAAGCAAAAAGCACCACCAAAGTACTTTCTTCTAAGGTCCTTCTACTGATCGCATGGTATCCCAAGACCCACAGGATTCCGTAGATGATCTCAAAAATGTTGAGGACAGATAGCGGGTAGTGGTATTTTTCTGCGACGTTATCAGGTCCAATGATCCATAAAAGTGAAAGCGGTTCGAAATTTTGAATTTCCAGATAGCTCACATTTCCAGAGGGATTCATATAAACCAATAGCCTCAACAGTTCAGGGAAAATGAATATTATTTCTGCCACAAGAGCAAATTTCCATAGGTCTTTGAAGTTCGCTTTGAACCCAACCATCAATCCGATCGACCAAAACAGAAATGCGATGACCGTAAATTTCCAAAGGAGGGCGAAAGGCGTCCATAAGTAATTGAGGGTATTAAAAATATGGAAAAACAACAGGTCGCCCTGTCCATTCAATCGATCCGACTCAGGAATGGACTCCAAAATCAAGGCATTTGTAAAGTACCTGATTAGCAAAAATGTAAAGAGTAAGACAAGAAAAAATACGCGTTTGTCGAAATCAATTGCCTCATTAATACGTTGAGCAAGAGGAGAAGCAGGTTTAGCCATTTTCGGTTGTTAAAGTTGGTAAATCTAGCCGATTGTTTGGAATTCGCCGTAGCTTTGCAGTCGAAACGAAATGAAAGTAATGCGTAAAGGAGTCAGATTAGTAGTGATTTTATCCATGTGGATGGGATTTTTGTATTCGGCGGTAGCCCAAGCTCCAAATCCATCATTACCTCCTTCCAATTCTCCTTATTTGCTTTTGGACAAAGGGCTCCAATATCGGATCACCAAGTCCATCAACAGCATGTACAATTTCGATTTTGCGACAGCAGAGCGGGATTTTGCTGTGATCATGTACCAATATCCTGACCATCCTCTACCTGACTTCTTGATGGCATTGGGTTATTGGTGGAGGATCGAAGTGGACGTGACCAACACTCGATTTGATAATATCTTTATTCAATATTTGGATCGAGCTAATGAAAAGGCAGAAGAAATGCTGGATAAAGATCCAAAAAATAAGGAAGCTGCTTTTTTCTTAGCAGCTGGATATGGTTTTCAGGGTAGATTATACAGTGAGCGAAAGAGTTGGGCGAAAGCGACTTTCGCAGGTCGTAATGCCTTGAAATACATGGATATGAGTAGAGGGGAAGCTGAATTTAATCCAGAATTGCTACTTGGTGACGCGCTTTTCAATTATTTCTCGGTGTGGATTCCTGAAAATTATCCTTTGCTAAAGCCTGTAGTAGCTCTTTTTCCCAAGGGAAATAAGCAGAAGGGACTTCAGCAATTGGAGACTGTTGCGTCCAATGCATTTTACACTCGCGTCGAAGCTCAATATTTCTTGTTTAGACTGTATGCATCTGAAGAAAAGAGGCCTCACGATGCGTTGAGGATTTCTGAATACCTCCACGGCAAATTTCCCAACAATCCCTACTTCCATCGATCTTATGCCCGGCACCTGTACACTGTAGGTAGATGGACTGAATCTGTAGAGCAATCCTATCAAATTCTTGATCGAATAGAGCAAAAGCAGTACGGCTATGAGGCGAACAGCGGGAGATTTGCAGCATTTTATCTTGGTGAATACTTCTACAGAGTAGGAGATAGGGCAGAGGCCAAGAGGTACTATCTAAAGACAGTTGCTTACGGAGAAGAGTCCGAATCTCAAGAAAGTGGCTACTACCTACATGCGCTGATCCAACTTGGTAAGATTGCCACAGCCGAGAAAAATAAGCGTCAAGCGAAGGGATATTTTGATATGGTTAAACGCTACGCAAAGCGAAGTCACCCCGCTCATAAAGAAGCTAGAGATTTTATCAAAAAGAATAAACTTTAATCGAAATACTCCCGTTTGTAACCCACATGACAGGAGATAATTTGAATTTTTTTGATGTTGTGTTTCAAATAGCGTGGATTCTTCGCTTTAAAGCCTAGAATCTTTAACAAAATTTTGAAATCCACTCATCAAAAACAGTTAACCCGATTTAAAACATTCATCAATTATATTAACTTTGCGCAACATAAAATTTTGTAATAAGGATCAACATGGATAATAGCGTTAGAATAAAGTTTGATAAAATCGACCGAAGAATCCTTGAAATTCTTCAGGGCAATGCAAAGATTACTAATGCCCAGCTTTCTAAAGACATTGGATTGTCTCCTGCTCCTACATTGGAGCGAGTGAAGAAACTTGAGCAGTCTGGAATTATCAAAAGCTACCATGCAAAGCTTGATCCTGAGAAAATCGGATTGGGTGTAAGCACTTTCGTTTTGGTTAGTTTGATCGGTCACAACAAAGGAAACATTGATGCTTTCATGAAAGAGATCAATGAGATCCAAGAGGTCATCGAGTGTCACCACATCACCGGAACAGGTGATTTCATCCTCAAGATCATTGCTAAAGATATTACCGCTTATCAAAAATTGATGCTTGAAAAAGTATCCGAAATCAAGGAAGTAGATTCTATGCAGTCCATGGTAATTCTGTCTACCTTTAAGGACTCTAAGGTGCTGCCTATTCCTGCTTAATCATTAAATCTAGATGTTTGAAGGGTGGCATGTCCACCCTTTTTTTTTGAAATACCATGACTGAAAATCCCTGGAAAACCAAGAGTATTCAAACGATCTACGAAAATCCATGGATCCGAGTAGAACACCATGAGGTAATCAACCCTGCGGGAAAAGATGGGATTTACGGAAAAGCCCATTTTAAAAACCGAGCCATGGCAGTCATTCCAATTGATCAAGAAGGCAATACTTGGCTTGTGGGTCAGTATCGGTATACCTTGGAAGAATATTCTTGGGAAATCCCAATGGGTGGAGGTCCTATCGAGTTGGATAGGCTAGATGCTGTCAAAAGAGAACTAAAGGAAGAAACGGGATTGACGGCTGAAAAATGGACGGAAATCATGAAAATCCATACTTCTAACTCGGTGACGGATGAAGTAGGTTATATCTATTTGGCAGAAAATCTGACTCAAGGCGAAACCGAATTTGAGGAAACAGAAGTGCTTCAAATCAAAAAGCTTCCATTTGCT
>CALRRX020000338.1:0-4555 GCA_943370675.1 Reyranella massiliensis 521
GAAATACCATTCAATTCCACGGTTCCTTTGGCGGGATGGATACCTGCCAAGGCTTTAAGCAGGGTGGATTTTCCTGAACCATTTCCTCCCAAGATCACATGGATTCCTTGAGGCAGTTGAAGTTCGGGAATTGCCACGGCAAAGCCTGAAGGGTATCTTTTCTCAAAATTGGTAAGATGGAGCATTCAGGAGATTTTTAGCTTTTGAAATTTACAGGTTTATGGTTTTCACTTTGTCTTTACCTGCTGTCTTTATCGTTTTTTAACTGGATCAAAAATTAGAATTGCTTGAATGGAAAGGTTGACGTTCCGCCATGGTGGTAAAAAAACACCTGTCAGGTTTAAGGAACCTGACAGGTGATATGCGGTTTTTAGGGTGTGCATTTCTCGAGAAGGCCTGAAAAACAACTCAATCCATATTCTTCTTCTCCACTACCCAGCCGGATGACTGCGCGAGACTAGGGGTTTTTCCTGTAAATAGCTTTCCGGCTTCTTGATCACCTTTCAGCTGCCACTTGTACCAAGCGGTCGCTACCCGGGCAAATTCTCCCCCGTTAGGTTGGCCGTAGGTGCCACCATGCCCCACCTCTAGATTGCCCACGAAAATGGGCACATGGTTGATTCGTGCATAATCATCCATTCCATTTCCATAGGCGATGTCTAATTTTCCACCTAACAGGTAAAGCATGGGAACTTTGATTTCATTGAGCTTGGCCTTGGTGACTTGAGGCATGCCGGGCATTCCGCCTCCCGGATTCCCCAAAACTCCACTATTGAACACCCCGATAGTGGTGATTCTAGGATCTGCTGCCACTTCGAGGGTTTGGAGTCCGCCGCAGGACATACCGCTCACGGAGATCTTTTGGGTATCCAGTTTTTGGAAATAGGGACTTTTGGGATCCGAATTTTGGGCGATTGCCCAGTCGATGGCATCGAGGAGTTTTTGGGATTTGGAGCGGGTGTCGGTTTGCTTGGGCATAGTCCCGATTCCGATGACCAGGAACCCGTGCGAAGCCACCTCATTCAGAAAATTAACATGCTCCCAAGGGGAATCAAAGCAGGCCCCATTTCCCCAAGCGATGATGGGAAGCTTATTGCTGCCGCTAAACTTGGATAGATTCTGTGGTTGGAAAAGCGTGTGGGTAGGTAAATTCGGAGCAGAAGTCATGATGGCCGGAAAGCTTCCAGTGCCTCCATTTTCGATGATCTGTGCTTGGGTGGGGGCTTGGAAAACCAGATTTTCAGAGAAAAAGGGAAGCGCTTTGGTTTCAATCCGCTCTGCAATGCGGTTGAGGTGATCGCCCTCATAGCTTTCGTAGAAGTGGGTAATCTGATAAGAGTCTAAAACCTCATGAAGATTTTTGGTCGCTTCGCTGATGCCCCGATCCTGAAGTCCCGCATCGATGGCGATGGCTTTCAGTTTTTTCAGGTTGAGAATGTATTGATCCACATAATTTAGGGTTCTGTTGGCAATGATCTTGTTGATCACATCCTGACGGGTTTCTCCATCTTTTGCAGGCAAGTCCAAATAGAGCGGAGGATTTTTTGGATTGGGAGCAAAAGCAGCAGAGGTGGCCAAAGCCGCAATTTCAAAAAAGGAGGTAGCCTGAAGTTGATCGGGAGTCAAAGTCTCCAGTTTTTTCATCAACTCAGGATTGGTAGATGCGCCACCATCCATGCAGCAGGGACTGAGTGCATAGATCGCAGCGTAGACGTCCGGATATTTCATTCCCAGTCTCAGTGTACCGTATCCGCCCATGGAGTGACCCGCCAAGCCTCGGCTTTGTTTGGTCGGGATGGTTCGGTAATTGGCATCGACATAGTTGACGAGTTCCTGAGTGACAAAAATTTCCCAGTCGCCGATCGTGGCCGAACTCGCATACATGCTGCCTTTGAAGCGGTTGTAAGCATTGGGCATAACCACGATCATTTCCTTGGATAAGCCTTCTGCCAAAGACTGCTCGATTACATCTTGAAGGTTGATCCAGTGCTTTTCCCAGCCAAACCATTGAGAGTCGTTGTCAGTGAAGCCATGCAGCATATAAAGGACAGGATATCTTTTGTCCGGATTGGCAGCGTAGGAGGGAGGAAGGTAAACGGTGACTTCGCGGTCAGCAGGATCTCCGATGAGGTTGCCTTCGAGGGCTTTGCTATGGACTTTGATGCGTTCCTTGGTTCCTTTTTGGGCAAAGGTGGAAATCGCTCCCAAGCAAAGGAGCAGGAAAAATATGAAAAGCTTTTTCATAGGTTAATGGGTTTAGAGAGGCTTAAAAATAGGTTTTATGGTGGGTTTGGCAAATACTGGCCACAGATGCACAGATATTCCTCTGTTTTATTAAGAGTTTGAAGATGAAAATTCCGTCTTTGAAAAATTTTGGAGTTTTGGTGTAAAATTCGGGTTTTTATAAAAAAGGATATTTGGGGATTACGATCTCTGATTTCTCGAGGTCGAGTACTTGAGCCGGAATTGAAGGATGAGGTTTGGGATTTGCTAAATTACAATCATGAAAAGGTGGAGTGTTAAGCTTGAAGAATCTGTTTTTGAGGAAACAGAGGATATTCTCAATGAAAAGGGAATTCCAAGAAATAGGTATATCAATGAAGCTTTGGATTTTTATAATCGCTATCAAAGGCGGAATAAGTTGGCCAAGGCATTCGCAAAAGCTTCACAACTGGTAAGGGATTCATCCATGGAAGTGAATGAAGAGTTTGATCAACTAGTCGATGAAGGGTAGGGTTGATTTATTTAATTCTGAAAAATTCCCGCCTAGGTGAAAAAGATAACTTATGGAAATTTTTACCTCTAAGTTTTAACGGCTAAGAAATCAACTCACTTACCAATAAATCTTCATCGAGATCCTCCCAATGAATCCCCTCTCCGCCACTAATTAATCTCCAGTTATTCAATTCTGATTCAGACGCTTCTCGCAAGCTTGAAAACCATTCAAGTGGAATGCTGACCTCTCTGCCATCCTGAAGCGAAACAATCATTTTGCCATCGGCAAAGGATACATCTGAGGCAAGATGTGATTTAAGCTTAGTTAAAGTATTCATCCCAGGAAGAGATTAGGAGGTTAATGTTTTGTTGGATCAAAATACGAATTTCTTTCAATTCAGCTGCTGAAAAATTTTTTGAGCGTATTAGTTCTACAGGATCAAGTAGAAACTTGGCAGTACTTTCAGCTTTTTCGATGTGTATATGTTTTGGCAAATGGTCATTGCTATAAAAGAAAAATCTATATCCTTTTACTGTTAAAATAGTTGGCATATGTTGTAAATCTGTATTTAATTGATATTCATCTCAATATACAGATTTAGGAATTGTCCTATTCACCTATTTCGATTCGGATTCTCGAATTTTCCTCGTCCTGTTCCGTTTCTTTTTTTGCTTAAGTAAACTGAAAAGGAAATTGAAATTCCGCCCAAAATCGGACCGTATGCCAGAACAAATGAATTCCCAGTTGGGATTAGGCCGGTGAATGTTCCAACTGTTACCACCAGTCCGATCCCGATCAAAACCAGTCCGAGCCCCATTAGATTTATTCGACTGGATTGATTGACTTTGTCAAAAGCCCGACGCTGTAGTTCATTGTCCAAAATCTTAATCACCGATCGAATTTCCTCCTCTGGATAATTTTCTTTCTCGAGTGCTTTCCTCACTTCAGAGAGGTCAAAGTCCTTTTCATTGAGTTTTTCCAAAAAGTATTCGACGATTTTTTGCGTCTTATCCATAGTGCCTAAACGTGAAAATCTTTAACTGGCAATTTAGAAGAGCCAATGAAAAGAAAAAATGGTTTCCAAATTTTAAGCTAATTATCGATGAACGCGTCTATTTCTAACTAATTTTCATTCACGCTTTCTTTTAATGGATTCTTGAAAATTGATCATTGAGTTTGGATATTGAACATCTGACCGCTCACCACTTTCCTTCCTCCAACTCCCTAACTTCCTTATCTCCCAACTTCCCTACTGTCTCATTTGCCAATCCCCCCTTGTCAAGGTATCTTTGCGGCCTAAACAAAAACCGTACACCGTGGCAAACAAAACCGTCAAAGTAGGTCTGGTCCAACTCAGTTGCTCTGGGAATGTGGCCGAAAACATGGAGAAAACCATCGCAGGAGTTCGTACTGCCGCCCAAAAAGGCGCTCAGGTCGTGGTCTTGCAGGAACTTTTTAGATCGCTTTACTTCTGTGACGTAGAGGATTACGAAAACTTCAAACTCGCCGAAGCCATCCCTGGTCCATCCACCGACACGCTCGGTGCCTTGGCCAAGGAATTGGGTGTGGTGATCGTGGCTTCTTTGTTTGAAAAACGTGCCGAGGGCCTTTACCATAACACCACAGCGGTCCTAGATGCCGACGGAACCTACCTCGGAAAGTATAGAAAAATGCACATTCCTGACGATCCGGGCTATTTTGAGAAGTTTTACTTCACACCTGGTGACTTGGGATACAAAGTGTTTCCAACCAAATTCGGAAAGATCGGTGTGTTGATTTGCTGGGATCAGTGGTATCCAGAAGCAGCTCGAATTACAGCTTTGAAAGGCGCAGACTTTT
>CALRRX020000339.1:0-4524 GCA_943370675.1 Reyranella massiliensis 521
GATCAGCACTGATCTTTTTTCACAAGATAGGTATGCGGTATTCTTTAAGTTTAAGCCACAGACCTCTCTTTCTTTGTCCAATCCCAAAGCTTTTCTAACTCAAAAAGCACTCGACAGAAGGACACGTGAAAACCTTCAAGCTGATAGCCTGGACCTGCCTGTTTCTGAAAAATACCTTTCCCAGGTTTTACCATTGACCAGAGATTTTCTCTACACTTCCAAATGGCTAAATGCGGCCATTGTGGTGACAGATGAGGCAAAGGCAAAAACTATTCAAGCATTGCCATTTGTGGACCGAGTCGAAATGGTTGCCAAAGGCTTTTTATTGAGACCGGGTGCAAGGCTACTTCCTGGAGAGACTGCTCATGCTTTCGATTCAACCAAAATTCACCCTAAGTGGCAGCTTAGAGAATCTGAGGTACAATCCAATGCTTACGATTTTCAAAATCAGCTCATTGGAGTTGATAAAATGCATCAAGCGGGATTTACAGGAAAAGGTGTGACGGTGGCAGTGTTTGATGCTGGATTTCCGGGAATGAAAACCGCAAGCTCATTCGCACACTTATTTTCCAAAAATCAGATCATAGGTCAGAAGGATTTTGTCAGACCTTGGAGAACAGAGGTTTTCGGAGAACATCCGCATGGAGTCAATGTGGCTTCACTGATTGCATCAAACGAGCAGGCAAAGTTGGTAGCAGGAGCTTATGATGCCAATTTTATCTTTGTTATAACAGAGGAAGTCGCGACAGAATATCGAATCGAGGAATTCAATTGGGTTAGAGCAGCCGAATATGCAGACAGCCTCGGAGTAGATGTCATCAATAGTTCGGTGGGATATATCGATTTTGATGACCCGGCGACAACCTACACCAAGCAGCAACTGGATGGTAAAACGACCTACATCACCCGAGGTGCATCAATTGCCGCGAAAAAAGGGGTTTTGGTCGTGAACAGCGTGGGTAATTATGGTGGCGCGGGTGTCTCTAGTTTAATTGCTCCAGCCGACGCAGAGGGAATTATCTCTGTTGGTTCGGTAACAAACACCTCGACAGTTTCAGGATTTAGCTCGAGAGGACCCACCGCTGATGGTCGCATCAAACCTGAACTGGTAGCATTTGGACAGTCAGCAATTCTTATAAGGGAAAATGGCGCAGTAGGAACCGGGCAGGGGACTTCTTTTTCAGCTCCACAAGTGGCCGCTTTGGCTGCTGGACTTTGGCAAGCAAGACCTGAGTGGAAAAAAGATCAGCTCATTTTGAATTTATTGCGAAGCGCATCTCAATACGACAAGCCTGACAACAACCTAGGATATGGCATTCCCAACTTCTCTAAAGCCTATTTGGGAGAGATTTTGAATATCGCTTCTGAAGAAAAACAGTCACTTGGAATTTATCCCAATCCTTTGACCAATGACCTGTTAACCATTGGTTTTGGAACTAACAATGAATTGGATCTCAAAGTGATTGATGTGGCAGGTAGAGTAGTGGTAGGACAGGTACTCCTTAGAGATTCTAAAGAATCACCTTTTCAAGTTGACTTAGGAAAACTTCAACCCGGATTGTATATCCTTCAGTTGACAGATGGGCTTCAAGTATCGCGTACTAAACTCATCAAAAAATAATCACCTAGGTCAAGAAGCTTGATCTTCATCTTAAAGAATAATTCCTATGGCTCCTCGAATAGCACCTTCCATATTAGCAGCTGATTTTGGAAATATTCAAAAGGAAGTAGAGATGCTGAATGCGTCTCAGGCGGATTATATCCATGTCGATATCATGGATGGAATCTTTGTTCCGAATATCTCTTTTGGAGTGCCTGTGACAGAAGCAATCCATCGTCACGCTCAAAAGCCATTGGATGTCCACCTGATGATTCAGCAACCTGATTTGTATTTAGAAGCTTTCAGAAATGCCGGTGCAGAGATTATCACTGTTCACTATGAAGCTTGCACGCATCTTCATCGAACTCTTCAGGCAATTAAAAAACTTGGAGCAAAATCCGGAGTAGCGATCAATCCTCATACCTCGGTTGATTTGCTACGTGATGTGGTGGATGAGTTGGATTTGGTCTGTGTGATGTCTGTCAATCCAGGATTTGGTGGACAGCGATTTATAGAAAATACCTATTCAAAAGTTTTAAGGTTAAAGGAATTACTTGTTTCAAAAGGCTCTAGTGCATTGATCGAGATAGATGGTGGGGTTAACCTTCAAAATGCACCTTTACTACTTCAAGCAGGTGCCGACGTATTGGTTGCAGGCAGCTTTGTTTTTGCTTCCTCAGATCCTCTTGCTACGATCGCTTCGCTCAAATCTCTTTGATTTTTACCCAGACCACTTATCATAAAATACCCTTCTTTAGACTTTTTAACTTGGGATTAACGACCGTTAAGTTTTTATTGAACTATGTTTCATTTTAAATTTTAATAGCTATGAGAAAATTTTGGATGTTTTTGGTGCTCTTCGTGGGCATAAGTTTGGTGTCTTTTGCTCAGGAAGAAGTCGCTCAAAATGAAGTGACAGATGAGGATTTGAAGAAGTTTGCCACTGTGGAGGTTATGACTGTGGAGTATGTGGAGAAAAAGACCGAGGAGCTTAAAAACATGATTCTCAATAATGAGGTGATTGCAGGAGGTGCTCGATACAACGAGATCAAAGCAGCATGGGGAAATGCAGCGAAAGAAGAAGAAATAAAGTTGACAGATGAAGAGAAAACTGCTTACAAAGCCATTAAAGATTTTCAGGATTCTCTTCAACAGTCTGTGGTCAATTACAAAACTGAATTGATCAAAAATGACGAAGTCTTAGGGGTCAGTATTTACAATAAGGTAAATACAGCCATCAAAGCCAATCCGGTATTGAAGGAAAAATTAGATCAAATGATTCTTTCTCTGAAGGAAAAAAAGCCTGAAGGGAATTTATAATTAGTCTATCGCCATACTGGCAAAAGATTTGAAGAAGTCTCCTTAAAGAGGCTTCTTTTTTTATTTTCACACCAAAATAAGGTTGAATCCGTTATCCAATCATGATCAGAAAATCCGTTTGCATTGCTCTTTTTCTTTTATCCGCTGTCAGTATTTCTGGCTTTGGTCAGGATGATGATATTTTCGGAATTTCTTCGAAAGCCAAAAATCCAAAGAGTGAGTCAAGCTTTGGCAATGCCTATCGAAATGTCTTGGAGATGATTTCTTTTGAGGTTTCTACGGGTGCTGCCTACCAACAAATGGCCACTACTTTTTACTCTGAATTCCCAAATCGATACCCCATTTCTCAATACCAGAATTTCGAGGGGTCAGCTTTTTCTATCGCAGACACCCTGAGCTTGAGGGGAGGAGATTGGGTTTTGCCTGTGGTAAATGGTGGTGTAAGAATTAATTTATTTAATCTCCTCACGATTGGTGGAGGCTTTGGAAAAGAATGGGGTAATCTAGCTCCAATGCGAGGCAATGACCATGAGTTTGCATTTGAAGGTGCCACTTATCAAATTTCCAAGACTTACGGCACAGTGGGTTTGGTCCTTTTTGATGCAAAAAGAAGGCAGTCTATTCTCAAATGGCAATATCGAAAATACAGCACTAATAATCTTTACATGCAATCCGAGTTAAAGCAAAGAGCTAGAGCGAATTATCCTTGGAAGTTTATTTTGGAAGGTGAGTTTGGAAATATGAAATTGACCAAAGCTTACGATCCTTCATTAGCCTTAGGTGGGACTGTCTACACTCCAAAGCTCGCCGTATCTGAAGATCCTTATTTCGGTGCAGCCTTGAGGATTGAGTATGATTTTTCTGACTATGCAAAGGTCTTTGTAAAAGGCGGAGGAGAGCTTCGTAAGTTTACCTTTGCTTCCAATGACTTCTCTGAAATTCAGAATATTGAACAAATGGTATATGGACTTCAAGCAGGCTTTGCAATGAAAATCCCAGGCACCAAACGTTGCAAAATACCAGGTTGTGGCGTGGTGATGAAGCACATGCATGACGGTATAGAATATCGGGGAAGTTCCATTTTCAGGTTTCAAAACCGAAAAGTGGGACAATGGTATTAATCCCTCAAAATCGCCCTTTTTGATGTGAATTCGAGGTTTTTTAACCTTGCGCTTTTTACTATCTTGCAGCCTTAAATTTGACGCGAGAAAAAGCATTTTATGGCCCAAGGAGAAAACGAGCACATCATTCCAATTAACATTGAAGAGGAAATGCGTGGTGCCTACATCGATTATTCGATGTCGGTTATTGTTTCCAGAGCACTTCCGGATGTCCGTGACGGACTCAAGCCAGTTCATAGACGTATCCTCTACGGGATGCAAGAACTCGGTGTATTACACAACAAACCTTATAAAAAATCTGCCAGAATCGTAGGTGAAGTATTGGGAAAATACCACCCTCATGGTGACTCTGCGGTCTACGAGACGATGGTCAGGATGGCCCAAGATTGGTCGCTTCGATACACACTGGTAGATGGTCAAGGTAACTTCGGTTCCATTGATGGTGACAATGCCGCTGCGATGCGATATACCGAAGCCAGATTG
>CALRRX020000340.1:0-4508 GCA_943370675.1 Reyranella massiliensis 521
ATTTTATTCAGAAGCACTCATGCAGACAGTCCAGGCGAAACCCGATGGAAGCACGGTGGGTAGCAACGCAGTGGCCGATTTCGTGAAGCGAATAGCCACAACCCCTGCCGAGACTACCTTGGATGAACGCATTTTAGAATATCAAATCAAAGTAGACGGAACCATGGCCTCTGCCTGGACACCTTATCGATTTTATGTCAATGGAAATTTCAGCCACTGTGGAGTGAATTCTTTCCAGCTGGTCAAAATGAAAGAAGGCTGGAAGATCGTCTACATCATCGATACCCGAAGAAAAGAACCTTGTGAAGAGTAAATTTTATGAATGAATTTAAAGCGAAAGTCTATCAAACTGCCATCGATCTGTTAAAGCAAAAAGAAACGCTTTTGGCAGAGGAGCGAAAAAATATCATCGAGAGTATTCTTGAGGAAGAGAAAAACAGTGCAGGTGACAAATACGAAACCAGCCGCGAAACCATGACTCAGGATCTCAACTCTCTGGAAAAGCAAATCAAACAGAGTAAACTTGATTTGGAAGAATTATACCGCTTGAATACCATCAAAGACACTCCTCCGACGGTTCAGGAGGGTGCGCTTGTTAAGCTTGGGACTGAGTGGTTTTTGCTTGCCGTGAGCATCGGACAGGTCAAAGTTGATGATGCCAAAGTCTTTTTGCTGAGCAAAAATTCTCCGCTCGGGGAACTCTTGATCGGAAAGAAAAAGAAAGAGCAAGTCAACTTTCGCGGCAAGCTTCAAGTGATCGAAGAATTGGCTTAAAGATACTCTGCTCTTACAGACCTTAACGCTCATCGATTTTACCAAAAGGAAGAATCGGGGAGCGTTTTTCTTTTTACCCTTTTGTGGGAAAAAGAGAAATCAAGAGAATCCTTTTCCTGTCGCATAACTCCAAATTGGGAAAATAATCTTTGGGTTAAATTGTCAAAAGAGCAATATTTTAGACTTTTCAATGAAGAAAATCTAAAAAAATCCCAATCGATTGAATTTTCTTTTGGCTAATCGGTTTTTTCGCTGTAAGATTGTCAAGTCAATTCACCGACCTATGGTATTTGCAGCGCACACCTTTTCTTTTTCTGTTCCTTTCCGGACGTCCGGTGAGGTTGCTGCTTTTTTGATGACATCTACAGGCATGATGACCACGATGATTACGGGGTGACCCGTCGTAATCATTGAGTACTCGCCCCTAAAGGCCTTTTTGGCCCACTTTACCAATCCAGCAATCTATTCTTCCTATGAAAATTATCAAGTTTGGAGGTTCATCCGTAGCGAACCCTGAAAACATTAAAAAGGTCTTTGCCATCCTGCAAGACAAGCTCAAGAGTCATGAAATAGCCGTAGTTTTTTCCGCGTTTGGAGGCGTCACCGAAAGCCTATTGACTATTGCGCGACTTGCTAGAGAGGGTGATCAAGCCTATAGAGACTTACTTCAGACACTCGAGGAGAAGCACTTGGACATTGTCCGCCAGCTCATCGCTGTCCAAAACCAATCCACCGTCATGACCTATGTCAAGGTCAGATTCAAAGAATTGGAGGACCTTTTTCATGGCATTTTTCTCATTAAAGAAAATTCAGCACGGACCCTCGACTATGTGGCGAGCTTTGGAGAGCGGCTTTCCGCTTTCATTTTAGCTGAGGCCATGGCTGGAAAAGGTATCAAGACGCAGTTTGTAGATGCGCGCGATGTGATTCGTACCAATGATCGCTTTGGGCAAGCCCGAGTTGATTATGAGGTCACCAATGCTCAGATTAAGGAGTATTTCGCCAAAAACGAAGGTGTAAAAGTCATCACCGGCTTTATCGCTTCCACAGCCAAGGGCGAAACCACCACGTTGGGCCGATCTGGCTCCGATTACACTGCGGCGATTTTTGCCGGAGCTTTGGAGGCTACCGATCTGGAAATCTGGACCGACGTATCCGGTGTGTTAACTTCCGATCCAAAGTTAGTGTATACCGCTTTTACCATTCCTCAGCTGAGTTACAACGAGGCGATGGAGCTTTCTCACTTTGGTGCCAAAGTGATTTTCCCGGCCACCATGCAGCCGGCGATGAAGAAAAACATCCCGATCTACATCAAAAATACCTTTGAACCCGAGAATCCCGGCACGCTCATCAACGGGGAAGTCAGCCATGGTGCACTGATCAAAGGGATCAGCTCGATGTCCAATATTTCCATAGTCACCGTGCAAGGGGCAGGACTCATCGAGGGCGGAGCGACGGTCAGTCGCGTATTCAAAGCCTTGGCAGAGGCTAAAGTCAACATTGTCTTGATTTCTCAGGCTTCTTCCGAACACAGCATTTGCTTGGCGATCAAAACTCAGGAGTCCTACATGGCTAAGGAGTCGATCGAGCGGGAGTTTTTCTACGAAATCAAATCCGGGGAAATGGATCAGGTTTCGCTCCTCCATGGCTTAGCGACTGTAGCTGTGGTGGGTGAAAATATGAAGCAAAATCCGGGAGCCTCAGGCCGTATGTTCCGCGCCTTGGGGCAAAACAACATCAACGTGGCAGCCATTGCTCAGGGAAGCTCGGAGTTGAATATCTCTGCGGTGATTCCCCAGCCTGATTTGCAAAAAGCCCTCAACGCGCTTCACGAGGCATTTTTCCTTTCTGAAAATAAGGTCCTACACGTCTTTTTAGTCGGCACAGGATTGATCGGAAAGGCATTGATGAAAATGATCGCTCATCAGCAGCACAAGTTACTGAATGACAATGAACTCGATGTGCAGATTCACGGTATGGCCAATAGCCGGTATATGGCCTTCCATGAAGATGGCTTTGATCTGAAGCACCTCCATGAACTCAGCGAGGCCGACGAGCCGATGGACATGGATAAATTCATCACCAAGATGGAAGAGATGAACTTCTCCAACTCGGTCTTTGTGGACTGCACTGCCAGTCAGGTGGTCGCAGATACCTACGCCAGAATTCTGGAAGCGAAGGTTGCCATCGTGACTCCAAATAAGAAGGCCAATTCTTCTTCCATGGATAATTACCGATCGCTGAAGCGGATTGCCAAGAGACGAGGAGTCAAATTCCTTTATGAAACCAACGTGGCCGCGGGTCTACCTGTCATCAATACCCTTCAGGATTTGATGCTTTCGGGAGACAAGGTGATCCGAATCGAAGCGGTGCTCAGTGGTTCGATGAATTTCATTTTCTCCGAACTTGAAAACGGAGCACCTTTTTCCGAAGTGGTGAAAATCGCCAAGGAAAAAGGCTACACTGAGCCTGATCCTCGAGATGATTTGAGCGGAATGGACGTGGCTAGAAAAATCTTGATTCTTGGTCGTGAAGCTGAGCAGGAACTCGAGTTTGATCATATCACTATCCAAAGCATGGTACCAGACGATTGTCAGGAAACCCAATCTGTGGATGAGTTTTTTGAAAAACTGAAAGGCCATGATGAAGCTTTTGGGAAGCTCTTGGCAGATGCTAAAGCCAAAGGAGAGAAGCTAAGATTCATGGCGACTCTCGAAGACGGAAAGGCCAAAGTTGGATTGAAATCACTGCCAGAGTCTCATCCTTTTTCCAGTCTGAAAGGAAGTGACAACATGATCCTTTTGACTACGGATCGATACCATGACCGTCCGATGATCATTCGCGGACCGGGTGCGGGAGCAGATGTGACTGCTGCAGGAGTGTTTGCTGATGTGATTCGTATCGGTAACTATACCCGAGAGTAATGCAGTCGGTCAGAGCATTTGCACCGGCCACGGTCGCCAATGTGTCTTGCGGATTCGATATTCTCGGATTTGCAATCGATGCCATGGGAGATGTAGTGGAGGTGAGAGAGAAAAATGAACCCGGGCTCCAGGTCGTTTCCATCACAGGTGATGGCGGTAGATTGCCTTTTGAAGCAGAGAAAAATACCTGTGCGGTGGCCATTCAGGCCATGCTCGACGAGCTTGGTCAAGAGGTTGGGATGGAGATTTACCTTGAAAAAGGGCTACCACTCGGCTCAGGAATGGGTTCTAGCGCTGCCAGTGCAGTGGCTGCCCTCGTTGCTGCCAATCGGCTCTTGGGAGAGCCTTTTGAGAAAAAGCAATTGCTTCCCTTTGCGATGGTGGCAGAGAAAGTTGCCTGTGGTGCTGGACATGCAGACAATGTTGCCCCGAGTTTGCTCGGTGGATTTGTCCTGATTCGAGATTACCATCCGCTAGATGTGATCAAGCTACATGTGCCGGATGGATTGCATTGCACGTTACTACA
Source organism: Reyranella massiliensis 521 (assembly GCA_943370675.1). Classification (GTDB taxonomy): domain Bacteria; phylum Bacteroidota; class Bacteroidia; order Cytophagales; family Cyclobacteriaceae; genus Algoriphagus. The sequence continues at coordinate 4,225 of CALRRX020000340.1, forward strand.
TCCTCACTTTGAGTTGAAGACTTCTGATTCTAGATCTGTTTTACGGGATAGTGTTTCCTTGAAGCATTCCACCATCCAGTCCGGAAATGTGGCCGGTTTGATTGCAGGGCTGTTTCAGGAGGACTTCGAACTGATCGGCAGATCGCTTCGGGATGTCATTGCCGAGCCGTATCGAGCTACCTTGATTCCCGGATTTTACGAAGTAAAAGAGGCCGTAAAGGCTGCCGGAGCGCTTGGGATGGGGATTTCGGGTTCTGGCCCGACGCTTTTCGCCCTTTCCAAGG
>CALRRX020000341.1:0-4500 GCA_943370675.1 Reyranella massiliensis 521
GGCGTGGAAGCCCATTCCAGTCTGTACTGCCACTGTGCTGTAAAGTACTACAGATGGAGCAGATGATTTTTTAAGTCCTTTGAGGCAAGACTGCAGTACCCTAACAGCACCGAAAAAATTGACCTCCATTTCCTTTTTGAAATCTTCAATGGAAATCCGATGGAAAGGTTTGAGATTGATCGTACCTGGAGTGTAGACTACACCATCAATCACTTCAGGCAAATTAGGTATTTCGCCAAAATCCACTGAAGTGTCCAAAGCCGTGGTCCCTTCTCCACTTTTCGAATATAAAAAAACAGTTGCGCCCGCTGCTTGAAGCAAATTTGCAGTAGCTTTTCCTATCCCGGAGTTGCCCCCAATAATCACAACATTCTTACCTTCCATGAGTACTTTTCAATTTATTCTTTAAATCAAAAACCTTGATTTTTGTTTGCATTACTCACAAAAAAACCCTGCTTTTGGCAGGGTTTTATGTTGGTTTAGCAAGCGTTTAATCTATTACTTCTTAAGGCTGATGTACTTAAGAAATTCATTGCGGCTTTGTTCGTCTTTTTCAAATTTTCCAGAGAAGAAAGAAGTCACCGTAGAACTATTGGTATCATTTACCCCTCTAGAGCTCACGCACATGTGATACGCATCCATGATCACTGCCACATCATCAGTACCGAGTACTTCTTTGAGTTCATTACCAATTTGCATGGTAAGTCTCTCCTGTACTTGAGGACGCTTAGAATAGTATTGCACGATGCGGTTGATTTTGGATAGCCCAATCACATTTCCATTGGAAATGTAGGCGACATGCGCTTTTCCATAGATCGGTACAAAGTGATGCTCACAATGCGAGTGAAAGGTGATATCCTTTTCCACAAGCATCTCGCTGTATTTGTACTTGTTTTCAAACAGCTTTGCGGCCGGTTTATTCTTTGGATTTAAGCCTGCAAAGACCTCTTTTACATACATTTTAGCCACTCTGTGTGGCGTGCCTTTAAGGCTGTCGTCAGTGAGATCAAGCCCAAGGATGTGCATGATTTCTCTGAAGTGCTTTTCGATCAGCTCTACCTTGAGGTCGTCATCCATTTTGAATGCATCCTCTCGGAGTGGAGTTTGAAGAGAGGTGCCAACGTGCTCCTCACCGATTTCTTCGAATGACGCGCGTGCAATATCAATTGCCATCGTATTCAACAAAGTTTCTTTCTGTTTCATAGAGCTGAATGGTTAACTCAAATTTATGATCAATTTTATCTCTCAAAATATTCCAAATAACCACTGCAATATTCTCCGCGGATGGGTTGAGATCTTTAAATTCATCAGTATCTAAGTTTAAATTTTTGTGGTCAAATTTATTTAAGACATGTACTTTAATCAGGTCACTTAAGACCTTCATATCATAAACGTACCCTGTATCAGGGTCGATTTCCCCTTTCAATTTCACAATCAACTCGTAATTGTGTCCATGGTAGTTGGGATTGTTACACTTGCCGAAGACAGCTTGATTCTGTTCGTCTGACCAATTTGCATTGAACAATCGATGGGCCGCGTTGAAGTGCTCTTTTCTAAATACGGATACTTTCATTGTAAGTAAGAACAGGGTAAGTGTTTTTTTTGTTTAAGAGTTTATTAATTCTTTTAAACAAAAAAATCAATCTTCTGCAAGTCAGCTGTTTAATTTAAAGCAAGGTCGTAAAAGTAACCAGAATTCAACCGCGACCCAAAAACAGCTCATTTACAGATCACGACAAAAACTCATATCAGGAAGCAATTAGTTCCTTTTCAGCTACCTGACAAGTGCTAGGCTGGCAAAGTTTTTGACAATCTGGGGGATAGCCAATCTTTGGCAATCAACCAACCCAACCCACACCAACTATGACTGGTTCACAGGCTTTCCTACTACCGTTGATTTGGCTCATCACTAGCCTAGGTTTTTCAGAAAAAGAATCAGTCGATAAAAGCCTTTCTGAAACCAAGTCCAAGTCGGAAATTTTAATCGAAAAACTTTCTGAAAAACATAGCGATCCCCCCTCCTCCTCAGCATTGAACCTTGCCCTTCAAGGATATGAAAAACTTGAACAAGAGCTCAAAAAACCCATTTTAACAGTAATTGACTTTTCTCTACCCTCTACCGAAAAACGACTTTGGATTATCGATCTTGAGAGAAAAGAGATTCTTCTGAATACCGTAGTAGCTCACGGAAGAAACTCAGGAATGCTGATGGCGGAAAAATTCTCCAACCAACCCGAATCCAACCAAAGCAGCTTGGGTTTTTACAAAACAGCAGAAACCTACAGAGGAAAACATGGCTATTCGCTAAAGCTAGATGGGCTGGAAAAAGGGGTAAATGATCAAGCCAGAAATCGAGCCATCGTCATTCACGGAGCAGACTACGCGAGAGAAGCTGTAGCCAAAATGTCAGGAAGACTGGGAAGAAGCTTAGGCTGTCCTGCCGTTCCGACCGAGCTTTCTGCTCAGGTGATCGATCTGGTAAAAGAAGGCTCACTGCTTTTCATCTATGCGGAAGATTCTAAATACTTATCTACTCTTCCTCTTTTGCAGCCCTGATCAGTTTCTCAAAAGGGTCAACACCTCTTGGTCTCTATGATACACATCCTGACGAAACTGGGGTCTGCCTGTTGAATCAAGCACCAAAGTGAAATAAGTGATCACTACCGGAATTTTTTTATCCAACTGGACAATCTGCTCCTTTGGCTGATTCATTGCTTCCCAAATCCTTTCTGGTGTCCATTCCGGCTTGTTTTTCAGCAATAAGTCAGCAAAGGTCTTGGGATTTTGCATACGAATGCATCCGTGGCTGAAGGTTCTTACCTCCCGATCAAAAAGTTGCTTAGCCGGTGTATCATGCAGGTATACATTATTAGGATTGGGAAACATAAATTTGACTAGGCCTAGGGCATTATCCTCTCCCGGTTTTTGTCTGATCAGGTAAGGAAAAGGTCGAGCGTTCCAATTGATGCTGGATTGCGAGACGGGAGTTCCTGAGCTGTTGACTACCTCCATGTTATTTTTCTGAAGGTATCCGGGATTTCTTTTGATCGCAGGGATGGTTTCGTTTCGAGCTATTGAGGGAGGAATATTCCAATAGGGACTCATCACCAAATAACTCATCGGAGCGGTAAATACGGGGGATTGATGTTTGACCGTACCGACGATCACTTTGGTAGTAAATAAGGTATCGGTGCCGTTACGATAGACCAGCTGAAAGCTTGGAATATTGACAAAAATAGTCTCTCCCTCGAAAAATTGATCCGGAATCCACCTTAGCCGTTCTAAATTGACCGCCACTTTATCCATGAGTTTAGTCGGGGAATCATTGAGGGAAGAGAGTGTCACCTGACCTAAAACCCCATCAGAAACCATGTCTTTTGACTTTTGGTATTGCTTCACCTGCTCCATCAGCAAGGAATCAAAATACTTTGGATCAGTGGAAGTCTTCTGAGAAGTAAATCCCCAATAAGCCAATCGCTCCCTCACTTCAGAAATGAGGGCATTGGACTCGCCGACTTTAAAGGCACGATCGGTTTTGATTGGCTTAAAGGAAAAGGGTTGCTGTTTTGCCTTTTCATCTAATTCCCGCATCAGTTGTTTGCCTTTTTGATAAAGGGGGTTTTTCGGATAGAGCCTTGCCAAACCAGATCTCAAATCTTCATCTTTCAACGATTCGAGAAGCAACAATCCATGATCTAGTCTTTTCGACCTTCTTGGGATAGACCAAAAAGCTTTGAGTGAAGCAGGATTGAGTTTGCCCACAGCCAAGTCCTCCGCCAATTCAAAAAATGCGTCTGTCAGTACAATCTCAAGCTGTGTAAGCGACTGAATTTCCAAGGTCTCCCCTGCCTTTTTTCGCTGCTCAGCAAGGCCAAAAGTTGACTCAAAAAAAGCCAAGTGATAATCCGCAGGATGGAGCCCATCAAACTTTGATTGTCGTATTTCAAATCGCAGTTCATACGCCCTTTCAGTAAGAGTAGACTCCTTGTTCCAGATCGGCTCGAAGCCTCTTTGGGCATAAAACTGGTAGACCTCTTCTATATTTTTCAAAAAAATACCACCCAAGACATGAGGTTTTTCTTGGGTGGCTTTTTCCAAATTTATTCTAATCTGATCCGAAAGACCTTGGGCCAGACTGAGCGATTGGATAAATCCAATGCAGACAGTTAGGAGGAAAAGTCTAATTCTGATCATATCATTTTCATTTATTCAACTTGAAAATCCTGGTACTTTCTTCCCAAGGCCCAGGCTTCTTTGAGCATTTCCAAGAAATCACCCATGCGGTGCAAAGGGATCAAATTAGGACCGTCACTGAGCGCTTTGGCTGGCTCCGGATGGGTCTCGATAAAGAATCCATCAATACCAGTGGCTGCTGCTGCTCTTGCCAAAATCGGAGCAAACTCACGCTGACCTCCACTGCTGCCTCCCTGTCCTCCAGGCTGCTGCACGGAATGTGTAATGTCAAAAACCACCGGGGCAAATTGACGCATAATGGGAAGT
>CALRRX020000342.1:0-4494 GCA_943370675.1 Reyranella massiliensis 521
ATGCCGGTTCACGCTCCAGCTGCTTGAAGTAACCCACTGCTCGATCCGTATCTCCAGCTTGCAGGAAGGCATCACCAGCAAAAAACAATGCCTCTGCTTTTTGAGCCGATTGAGGATAACTTCTTAGGTAATTTTCAAATGCTCTTGCTGCCTGAGCGTAGTTTTTATCGATATATAAACTCTTAGCAGATTCAAATTCCAAACCTTGCACATTACCTGAACCTGGATTTTTGGTTTTGTATTTAGCTACATAATCTCCAAACTCAGCCGATCTACCCTGAAGAGCAAGCGTTTCCTGTAGTCCTTTCAATGCTGTTTCTGCATTTTGGGCATTGGAATGATCGTCCAAAATGGCTTTGTAATCCTCGATTGTCTGATCATAGCGCTGCATGGAAAAGTTAGCAACAGCCCTTCCCTCTAGGGAAAAAGGAACAAAAGGAGAATTGGGTCTACCTGTGATCAAATCAGAAAAAGCTCTAGATGCTTCGGCATAGCGAACCTCCTCCAAATAAATTTGCCCACGTTGAAACATCGCATCTTCCAAATACAAGCTAGAAGGATAGCCACTGATCAAACGATCCAACTGAGAAAGCGCTTCATCATTTCGGTTTTGGAAGTTTTGAACCACCGCCAATCGGTAGTAAGCATAATCGATCCCTGAATTACGCTCCGTAATTGCCCTTTGGAAAGTCGACGCCGCATCCCCAAATTTCTTTTGCACATACTGACAATCACCAAGTCTAAGCAAGGCATCATCATAGTTTTGCTTTTCATCCCGAGTTCTGAGTTTCTCGGTGTACAGACGGAATTGCTCCTCTGCTTTGGGATATTGCTGAGTATTGAAATACGCATAGCCCAATCCATAGTGCGTTTTGATCAGGAAAGGTTGGCTACTTGCTGGATTCATTGCTCTTGCCGCTTCATAAGAACGGATCGCCTGAGGCAAATTCCCATCAGCGGTATGCACCTCCCCTTTCCAAAAATGGGTTTCCAAAAGCAAGTCTTTATCCGAAGGAAAAGCCTGAGACTTGTCCAACAAGGAAATTGCCTGCTTGTATTTTTGATCTCGGTAATAGACCATTGCCTGATAAAAGGCCACCTTCTGATAAGCTGCCTGAATTCTTGGAGATTTGGTTCGGATCTTATCCATTTGCTCAAGCGCTCGCAAATAGTCATTGGTATTGATCAAGGCTTCGGAAAGAAGTGTTTCTGCCTCCGAACGATTTTTCCCTGAAGGATAGGTATCCAAATACTCATCGAGTGTACTGATTGCTATTTGAAAACTACCCCGCTGAAGGTTGGTTTTGGAGTAATTAAACAAGGCTTCTTCCTGAATTTGCTTATTGAAAGAAGCTTTGGAAGCCGCCTGAAAACTCGTGGAAGCAAAAGCGAAGTTATCCAACTTGATGTAGGAATGTCCTAAGTAATAGCTGGAGGATTGGGCGATTTCATCATTTCCCGAAGCGGATACCTTCAAGTAATCTGTGGCTCTTTGGTAGTTTTTGATTTCAAAAAATGAAATGCCGGCTTTGTAGACTTCTTCTCGGGAAAGCGTGCCTTTTTTAGCATTGATAAAGGCATCGTAATTCTTGGCAGCATTAGCAAAGTCCTTTTTGGCATAATAGGATTCTGCCAAATACAAGTGAATGGTTTCCCTCCGATCCAGATTTTGACTCGAAGCCAACAAAGGCTCCGCGTAGGTAATCGCCTGATCGTAACTGCCCTGCTGATAATACAGCGCGGTCAGCAAATAAGGAACTTTGGTGGCGTAAAAGGAGGACTGCCCTGCCGCTTTCAAATCTGCAACTGCTTTGGACGTGTTTCCTTGCTCCATCGCAATAAAGCCACTGTAATAATAAGCATCCGGACTTACCGGTTGATTGAGCGTTTTTGCTTGATCGAAGTAGCCAGCTGCTTGTCCATAGTTTTTCAATTGGAAATAGGCATAGCCCTGCTTGAAAAGAACATCTGCTTTAGTCTCTTCATTCAGTCCTCTGGTATTGACCAAGTCGAATGCTTCAATCGATTCCTTGTAATTTCTTTTATAGAAAAAATGATTGCCAAGATAAAGTCCTGCCGTGGCGACCGTGGGATGATTGCCATGATCAAAAATATAGGCCTTCATCAGTCCGGGACCATCTGGACTCTCCAGCTGGAGAGCGGACATGGCCCGATTGAGCTGAGCGTTTTTTCGTTGTTCTTCGGTGAGTGACTCAGCTAACAGGCGAGTGTTGTCATAAAGACTGGCTGAGAAAAGTTGCTTATCGAAAAGCTCAAAATGATAATCCAACGCTTGCTGTTGGCCGGTTTGATACAGGGTGGATTGAGAAAAAGCTTCCACGCTCAAACCCAGGCCTGCAAGCAGCACCAGGTAGTATTTCATAATAATTGGTTTTGGGTAATCAGTGCAAAATCTTGTACACCAACTCTCTGAGGATCTCCCCTTCGTCCATACTTCCGGAGTCCACTCCTTTGAAACGAAGATCAGCCTCTTTGATGTACCCAAATACATCAATTACCTTGCCCAATTTGTAGTTTCTGGCTGCTGTAATGTATTCTTTTACCCCGTAAGGATTGATTCCCAAAGCACTCGCCAACTGATTTTCGGGCAGTGGACCCGCGCGATGTACCAAGGCTACTTTACTGAAATAATTATACAACAAGGTAAATATCGGAATGACCGGATGCGCCTTGGGATTCTGAATGAAATAATGAATGATCTGATTGGCTTTGACTACGTCTTTGAATCCAATGGCTTTAGACAACTCGAAATTGTTGTAGTCCTTGTTGATTCCAATGAATTTGGAAATGTGGTCAGGCGTAAACTTGGTGGGTTCGGAAAAGTTGATCAGCATCTTTCCCACCTCATTGGTAAGTACTTCTAAGTTATTCCCTATTGAATCGGCAAGTAATTGATTGGCCTTGGGCTCGATTTGGTGGCCCAATTCTCTAAAATAGCCATCGATCCATTCGGTTAATTTCCAGTCTTTGACTTTCTCAGACTCTACAAAAACGGACTTCTTCTCCAGTTCTTTTTTCAACGAACTTCTCCCGTCCAGCTTTTTATGTTTGTAAGCAAAAACCAAAATGGTACTTGGCAGCGGATTGGTCAAATAACTGATCAACAGCTTCTGAGCTTCTTCTTTTCCCCAATCCGGAATACTCTGAGCTTCCTTTACGACGACCAGTTGACGATCGGCCATCATCGGGAATTTTCGGGCATTATTTAAAATGGTGCTGATGGATGAATCCTTGCCATAAAGCACCAATTGATTGAATCCACGCTCAAATTCGGGGATGGCATTCTTCTCGATAAATTCAGTGATCAAGTCAATAAAGTACGGTTCATCTCCCTGCAAAAAGTAAATGGGAGCAAACTTCTTCGCTTTGAGGTCTTTGAGAACTGCGTCGGGACTGAATGCCATAAGGGGAACAACTCTTGGCTTTAAAGATAACAGCCGAAGGGATTTTGAAGCAAAAAGAGGGAAAATAAACTTTGGTTTGGGAAACGAGGTTTACTTTTGTGAACTCAGTTAGACATTGGGTAAAATTGAAAAATTACGATTGACGAATGACGATTGACGACATTATGTCCAGACCGAAATCCCAAATCCGAAATCTTTTAATCTTCCGTCTAGCGTCTAATGTCTTAAGTATAAAAAAATGGATTTCAATAAAGGTTACCAACTCTATCAAGAAGGAAAATTCGAGGAAGCTTTGGCAGTTTTCGATCAATTAATCATTCGCGAAAAAGGAAAAAGTGAACTGCATCTACATCGGGGAAGAATACTGACCAGATTGGGAAAAGGCGAATTGGCCTTGGCTGATTTTGATCTTTTGACGGCATTGGAACCTTACAACACTGATTTCATCAGCGACCGAGCTGTTGTTTTGCACTTGATGGGGCGAAATGAAGAAGCACTTTCTGAACTTGATCGAGCTGCCAACCTTGACCCTCGCAATCCATACCGCTATTCCAGCAGGGCATTTTTGAAAGACAGGATTGGAGATTTCAAAGGAGCCATTGAGGACTACGAAAAAGCTATCGAACTCGATCCGGAAGATGCTGTAGCCTTTAACAATAAGGGCTTGGTAGAGGAAAAACTAGGTCAAAAGCAACGTGCGAAAAAAAGCTTCGAGAAAGCGGATGAACTTGTCGGCTACAAGCCAACTCAAAAGCAGGATGACCTTCCCTCTATTGGCGACAAGAAATCCAAAGACGTGCCTCAGCCAAAATTCACTCCTGTCAATGAACCAAAGAAATTAACCCCTGGACACGTTTGGAGCACACTAAAGTCTGTCTTGGCAAATGAGGAATCTAGGAAAGAGTTTTCCGGATTTGTGAAAGGATTGTTTTCTGGGAAAAAGCCTAAAAACTCTTGATCACCCAAAGGGGCTTATTGATGAAGTAAGACATCTTTTTAGAGAGATTTTTAGAGAAAATCTGATCAAAAAAACTCTTCTTTTTACTGAGCGTCACCAATATATCTCCTT
>CALRRX020000343.1:0-4477 GCA_943370675.1 Reyranella massiliensis 521
CGCAGCAAATGCTCCAATTTCCAAAAATTCAGACTCTGGATCGATCAAGTAGTCGATGCGCTCTCTTGCGGTGAGCTTGCCTTTTTCATGCTCAGCTGCGATTCGTTTTGGCCCTCCGCCGAGTTGGACTTGGGTTGTTTTTTTTCGGAGTAGCTCGAGGTGTGCCTCGAAAGAAGTAAGGGATGATTCCATGGAAAAAAGAAGAAGTTACAGTGGGTTTACAACAGTTAAAACTCCAACCACTTGGCAGAGGTTTAGCGATTAAGATACAAAAAAGCCCTTCTCCAAACAGAAAAGGGCCTAAATGCTTTGCTATCAAGCAGGAAATTAATTCATCTCAATCTCATTTTTGTAATCTCGGATAGAGCGGAAGATCGCCGAGGCCATGTACTCCTGCCCTTCTTTGGTCATCAAGAATCTTTCCTCCTCAGAGTTGGACAGAAATCCAACCTCAACCAATACAGATGGCATAGATGTAGTCCAAAGCACCCAGAGTGGGGCTTGTTTCACACCTCTGCTTTTTCTACCAACTCGGTCTCTGAATTGGGTTTCGATTTTATCGGCTAAGGTTACACTGTTGCTCAAATTTGCTTTTGACATTAGGTTAAACATCATGTATGATTCGGGTGAAGTAGGGTCAAACCCCTCGTACTCTTCTTGATAATTTTCTTCCAAAAAGATTACTGAGTTCTCTTTTTTCACAATATCAAAATTGGCCTCAAAGTGCTTGGTCCCCATCACAAAAGTTTCGGTTCCATAGGCAGATTTATTTGTAGCTGCATTAGAATGAATAGAAACGAAGAGATCTGCTTTATTCACATTAGCGATTTGTGGCCGCTTCTTTACTTCCTCAAAGGTATCATCATCACGAGTATAGATCACTTCTACATCTGGTAAATTCTCCTTGATATATTTTCCTACCAAGAGCGTCACCGCCAGATTGATGTCTTTTTCTCTGGCTTTCGAACCAATATTACCAGGATCTTTTCCCCCGTGTCCTGCATCCAACACGATCTTTTTCATGCGGAAAGCAGGCATCATCGTTTCATTGGGAATAAATCCTCCAAACAAAAATGGGATCGCTATAACAAAACTTAAGAGAATTTTTTTGTTGTTGAACCGTTCCATGAGGGCAATCGAATTAACTTTACACGAAATATTTACAAATTAAACAAAGCGCAGGCAACAGTGTCGAGTTTCAGAATCCTTTTTTTGATTATTGTAGGGCTTTGGACTTTACCTCTAGAGGCGGAAGCGCAGCGAGGCGGCAGACCACCGCGTGAAAGACGCCTCTCCGAACCGGATACCCTCACTCCCCCTTCTCGAAATCTCCCGATATCTGATTCTCTTCTTGCTAAGGCAGACACCTTGGTCAAGCTGGATTCGGCAAATACTATGCCTACAAGCGATATCAAAACGGATATTCTGTATTTCGCAGAGGATAGCATCATCACCGATTTTACTGAAAACAAAGTTTACCTCTATAAGAAAGCTTGGTTTGAATACGGAGAGATGCGACTCGATGCGGATCGAATTGTGATCGACTGGAAAAACTCTGAGCTCTACGCCTATGGGTTGACTGACAGTGTGGGCAATGTTTCCGGAAATCCATTTTTCAAAGACGGCAATTCAGTCTATGAAATCCGCAAAGAGATGCGGTACAACTTCAAAACCCAAAAAGCCATCATCAAAGACGTCGTCACAGAGCAGCAAGACGGAGTCTTGAGAGGCACCACCATCAAAAAAACTGAAGATGGCAGCATTTACCTAGATCATGGTTACTACACGACCTGTAAGCTGACCAAGCCACACTGGCACATTTCCTCTTCCAAAATCAAGTCCATCACGGGCAAACAAGTGGTCTCCGGACCATTTAACCTGTACTTCAATGGCATTCCTACCCCATTGGGTTTGCCTTTTGGATTGATTCCGGATACACCTGAAGAAAAAGCCTCCGGGGTGATTTTTCCTTCCTATGGAAAAGAACAAGTTAGGGGCTTAAGCTTAAGAGATCTTGGGTATTATTTTGCTTTCAATGATTACATCCACATGCGGGTGACCGCGGATATTTTTTCCAAAGGTGGCTGGGGAGTCAAATCCCAATCCATGTATACCAAGCGTTACCGATTCAATGGCGGGTTTAATTTGGACTTTCAAAAGTTTGTCAGCCCGGAGACAGAGCTTAATCCTGTAGACTACAACACGTTCCGCGTCCAGTGGACTCATACGCCACAAACCAGAGGTACTGGCAGATTTTCTGCATCAGTCAATGCCGGCTCAACCAGCTATTTTAACAACATCGTCAATCCAAACAACTTCACCAATAACGTCACCTCTGACCTGAGCTCGAACGTCTCCTATTCCAAAACTTTTGCGGGAACACCTTTCTCCATGTCAGCTAATCTCAGGCATTCACAGAGTGTGCAAACCGGTGAGGTGCGCATGGACTTGCCTACTATTGGGGTAAACATGAACCGTCAGAGTCCATTTAAAAACGTAAAATTTGAACCGCTCAAAACGCTCAATATTGCCTGGAACTTCAACCTTCAAAACTCCATTTCCAACAGAATCCAGCAGCAGTTTGGGGTAAATAATCCGGAAACAGGCTCAAGACCTGGCACCATTCCGTTTACGGTAGACAATTTTGGATTGCTCCTGAGAAATGGAAATAACGGCGCCCGAAATACCATCCCACTGAGTTCCAATTTCACCCTATTCAAATACTTCACAGGGACAGCCTCAGCTGATTATACCGAGCTTTGGTACATGCAGCGATACAGCTATTTCTACAATCCTGCCACCCAACGGGTAGATCGAATCACTCAAGATGGATTTAACCGAGTGGGATATTACACGACTTCCTTTGCGATGAATACCAACTTTTATGGGTTCTACAACTTCAAAGGAAACGGGAAGCTGCAAACCATCCGCCACCACATGGCTCCAACTTTTTCATTTAATTTCAACCCGGACTTTTCTGACCCTTCCTATGGATACTATCAGGAAGTTCAGGAAAATGCCAGCGGCAGAATCCAGCGCTACTCCAGACATCAGGGCTTGATTTTCGGGGAGGCGCCAAGAGGAGAATCGAGAGCCATTAGCATCGGACTACGAAATGTCGTGGAAGCTAAAATCAAAGTGGACAGCGACAGTACCGAGGGAGAAACCAAGAAAATCCCCTTGCTGGAGTCCTTCAACATCAATACTGCGTACAACTTTGCTGCGGATTCATTCAAGCTTGCCCCATTCCAACTCTCTGCCCGAACCAGCTTTTTCGATAGAAAAGTATCCGTCAATGTAAGCGGATCACTCGATCCCTATGCGGTGCAATCCTCTTTGTTGAGTAACGGCACGACCAGTTTCCGCAGAATCAATGATTACACCTGGAATAGAGGCCAAGGAATCGGAGTCATTCGAAATGCATCACTCAATGTCAATGCTTCTTTCAACCCACAAAATGGCCAGAATCCGGGTCAGGTTCGGGATGAACTCACACAGGATTTCTTGAGCAGAGGTGGTATCATGAACGAGGTGGTAGAAAATGAGATCAACCGGATCGTCGCAGATCCAAGTCAATACATCGATTGGGAGATTCCATGGAACCTCACCATGGGCTATAACCTCTCCTACTCCAAGCAGACCAACAACACGATTAATGTGACCTCGGCATTGAATGTCAGTGGAGACTTGTCTATTTCTGAGATGTGGAAAATCAATTTCAACACAGGTTATAATTTCGATTCGAATGAAATCACCCAAACCATGATCGGGATTGCCCGGGATCTTCATTGCTGGCAGATGAACGTCAACTGGGTTCCTTTTGGAAGATTTACCTCTTACAACATTGACATCCGGGTAAAATCCAGCATCCTTCAGGATCTCAAAGTGTCTCGAAGAAGATCCTTTTTTGATCGATAGAAAACCCAATTAAAAATCTTGTTTTTGCCACAAAGGCAATAAGACATAAAATCCTTAGCGCTTTCGCGCCTTCGTTGCCAAAAAGAAAAAGGGGCCACAAAGGCAGCAAGACACAAAATGCTTAGTGCCTTCTCGTCTTAGTGACCAATCAAAAATCTTAAATGTTTGGGCTAGGAGACCTGCAAGACCAAAAAATCTTAGCGACTTCGTGTCTTCGTGGCTAATCAAACCCTCGCTCGACTCAGCGGCATGGTCATACAACGAGGTCCACCCAAGCCTCGGGAAAGCTCCGAACTCGGAATCTCCAAGACCTCCACGCCCATATTTCTCAAAGCGCGATTGGTATGAATGTTTCGATTGTAAGAAATCACCCGTCTAGGTCCGACGGCAAAGACATTAGCTCCATCAAACCATTGCTCACGCTGGGAATAATCCGAGTTGCCATCACCAGTGGAAAGCACCTCCAAGTGAGGAATCTCCCTACCCAGCACAGTCAGCAGAGACTCCTTCAGCACCTCTCGCTTGATATTCACCCGATCTCCATTGACGTCTTTGAGCA
>CALRRX020000344.1:0-4463 GCA_943370675.1 Reyranella massiliensis 521
ATAGGATTTCCTCTGGCCCTACAAAAATTTTAAACTCAGGTTGATCTTTAAAAGTATGGCAAAGCGATTCAAAATTGGCCAAGTCACCACTGCTATCTTTGATACCGATGATGTTGGGATGGCTGGAAAGGGACTTTACTGTTTCTGTATCGATGAAGATCTTGGTATGCGAGGGCATGTTGTACAAAAACAGTGGTAGCGGCACAGTATCGGCCAATTTGCGATAGTATTCAGCCAATTCTTCCTGTCCTATGTTCATGTAGAAAGGAGGTGCTGCCACCAAAGCTGCTGCGCCAGACTCCGCAGCAATCGCGGCTAGATCTAGACTTTCCACAAAAGAGCAATCGGTAATTCCCACCAAAACCGGTACTTGGCCATTGACCTGTCTGCAAACTTGTCTGATCAGGTCACTTTTCACATCCGAACTCAGACTCGCCGATTCTCCGGTGGTGCCTAGGATAAATATCCCATGAACCCCTCCTTCCAGCAGGTGATTGACCATAAGAATCGTGTGGTCTACATCCAGTGAGTAATCTGGATTGAGTGGGGTAATCATCGGAGGGATGATTCCGTGAAAAGGGTGGCTAGGTTTCATAGGCTTGGGCTGAGATTAAAGGCTGAGGTGAAAGTACTTCACCTTGGTGCGGTGGTGTGTATAAGACAGGTGTACGGTTCCGTCTGTAGCTTGAATGATGGCAGGATAGCTGTACTCTCCCTCGGCAGTGTCTTCTAAGACCAAGAGTTCTTCCCAAGTGATACCATCTGAGGAGCCCATTAGACTGAGTTTGTTTCTGCCTTTTTTTAGTGGATTGCAAAGGAGCAGGTGGTAGCCGTTTTTCAGGGTGACTGCATCGATACCGGAGTTGTTATGCACGAGGCCCGTTCCGGTCATGGTACTCCAAGATTTACCATTATCAGATGACCATGAAGTAGCGATTTCTCCTTGTTGGGTTCGGAAAAGCAGTTGGATTTTTCCTCCCGGATGAAAAAGTACGGTAGGCTGGATGGCTCCAAAAGGGCCTTCGATGGCTACTTTTTCCCAGGTTTTCAGATCTGGATCGGTGATTTCCACATGGGAATTCCACACGTTATTGACCTCAAAACTGCTCGGGTGAAGGAGTCGACCGTCGGGCAGTACTTCAGCTTTATTTTTTACATGTCCGAGGAACCCGGGTGGGATTTGAACTTCTTTGGACCACGTTTTTCCGTTGTCTTCAGAGACTTTGTAGAGCCCCCACCATTCTCTTGGATTGGGTCCTTCTTTGTAGAAAAGGATCAGTTTACCATCTGCTTTTCGGTGAAGGACAGGGTTCCAAGTGGGGTTTCGGAAGACCTCATTTTCGATGCCGTCGGCGACCAGTTTGGGAGTAGACCACTGATTATTTTTTAGTAGGGAGGTGTAGATGCTGACATCTGGGTGGCGCTCATAAGTTCCTCCAAACCAAGCGGCAAGGATTCCTTCTGGAGTTTCGACCAGCGTAGAAGCATGACAGGTGGGAAAAGGAGCAGACTCGTAGATGAATCCGGATTTGAGGATTTTAACTTCTGGTTTTTCAGAAGAAAATTCCCCACTCCCAAAGGAAGTGAGGAAGAATAACATGAGTAAATAGTGCATGGATTGAGCGGATCGCTTAATGGATAACTCGTATTAAAGTATTAAAAAAGCCGGAGTTTTGAAACAAACTGTCCGGCTGTGACCTGTATGAGAAGATGATTCTATTTTTTGAATTTTTATGACAATAAAATCTCTGCAGGAATCTTCAATTCTTTATGAAAGATTTTTGCCATTTCTAGCGTGAGGGGTTTTCGTCTATTTAAGACGGAAGATATATATCCCTTACTACCAATCTTTCCTACCAAGTCTTGATTTTTTATTCCTAATTCCTTCATTCGAAGCTTGATAGCTTCAATAGGGTCAGGAAGTGGGATAGAATAATTTTGATCCTCGTAGTTCTTAATAAGTATCAATGCAACTTCCAGTTTTTTACCCTCTGGGGTAGAAGGTTTGATTTTTTTATCAAATTGTTCATCTACCCAATCAAGTAAGTTTTGGTAATCTTCCCCACTTTTTGGTACAAATAATTCCATAAAGTTTTCTTTTAGAAAACATCAAGATAAGGTCTTTAATGAATGAAACATCCACTAATGGGAAAATTTAACTTTAATCCTAGGTATTATTCATGGGGTACGGGTTTCACCCGTCATCGGTCATCTGACAGCCGACCAATAACCATCTAGAAATTTTCTTTTCCCCTAAGTTATTCATCCATAATCAGAGATTCTCCTTCACAAACTCTAAAAAGATCCTCCAATCCTCCCAAGTCAGGTCATGCTTTCCTTCCCTGATATGGTAGCCAACTGATTCTTGGTGAACAGGTCCATTTAGTTCTTCGAAGGATTGTTCAAATACAGCCTTTTTTCCATAGATCCCTGCGGCCACCCGACTTCCAAGTTGAATGCCCAAGTATTCTCCCTTGGGGTCTGCCCACTGGTCACCTCTTGCAGATGAGTAATAAACGGCTCGTGGAGCGATCAGCCCAGGAAGTAAATGTTGATCAAGTGGCAGGGATTCTTCCTTACCATTGTACTTGCGGAAGTTGTCGGCAAACCAATGCGGAAAGCGGGTATTGATCGCTTCCACCGTTTCTCCAAATTTCCGCTTGGACAAGGCCGCCCCACCGCATCCCGACTCGTTGGCATAGGTGATGGCCCATCGGGGATCATTGGCGGAGGTCCAAAGGGCGGTTTTCCCGGTTCGCGAGTGCCCCACGAGGACAGACTTTTTTGCATCGATTCTAGGATGCTGCACAAAGTAATCCATCGCCCGCATCGCGGCCCAGCCCCAGGCACCAAAGGCCTTTAGCCCATCCGGTTTTCCGATTTGCTCTGGATAAAGGGTGGAAATGATTCCGTTTTGATAGGTTTTGGCATCGTCGGGTGCCACCGTTTCAGCATGGAAAGAAGCCGTGGCAAAGCCCCGTTGGATCAGTTCCCTTACTGGCCAAAAAGCCTCATCCACCAGTTTCCCATCGGGATATGTTGGGAGGTAATTGATCAATAGAATGACTGGAAATGGACCCTTTTTGGTTTTTGGGAGGAAAAAATTGATCCGCATGGTGTGGCTTTTTCCGTTTCTGCTGACCGTGATATCCACCTCTTCCAAGTCGGCGACTTCCGGAAAGGGATTCTTTTTTTCATTAACCAACTTGAAAGAAATCGCATCAAAGTCCTTTGGCAGCTGACCATAGACCTCAGATTCAAACTTCCTGAAGATTTCCGGTCTTCGCAGCTTTTCCCAATCTTCTACCGAACGAATCTGTTTTCCTTTTTCACTTACGAAAGGATCGGGCAGGTGAAGTGCAGGCACTTTGCTTTCGTCGTAATTGGGTTGGTTTTGGGACATGGCAAAGAAGGGGGTCAATAGGGCGATAAGGAAAAAGGAGATTGATTTCATTTTAGTCTAAAGTGGAAATGCTTACGTTGGTTGCTGGTAAATTTTGATTTCATGATTTTCTATTTCTTCGTTCTTTTGGCTTGACCCAAAAGAACCAAAAGGTCAAGACGTAGCAAAGCTCCAACCGCACAAGGCCAAACGCTGGCCCGCTGCTGCGTCTTCCCCCACGCCTATCAAAGGCATGTTTTGTGCTCGTAAAGCATTTGTCTTAGCCTAATTTCTCATCGTTAAACCTGATTTTCTTTCTGAAAAATTACTTGGTTTTTCGAGATACAAAGGGCTCAAAAGGATAAGTTCTCGGAAGCACATCGATTCCTGAAGTAACCTTCAAGGGATGTTCGCCACCATAAGTCAATTCTACAAAGTAGCCCTTAAAGCCTTTCTCAGGAGCTTTCATATCCACCGTTAATTCACCAGAATCCGGAATAGCGATGTCCTCAGATGTCCAGTTGGGTCCAAAGACATCGATTCTGAAATCTCTTGTGGTAGGGTTGTGTGCAGTCCAGAGTTTGATCGCTGCAGGTTTGTTGGCTGGGTCAAACGTCACCTTGATCTGATCTCCTTCTACTTTCCAGCCGTAGCTAGGTCTTTGGGCCTGATCGAGGATGGACTTATAAAACGAGATCAGATTGGGAAGGGCATCTGATTCGCCCACATCATGACCAAAGTTGGGTACATACATCACGTGCTTTTCTCCGGGAAGGCTATCCCAGTAAAACTTCCAGCTGTCCGGTTGGAAAAACTCGTCTCCTGCGGCATTGATGATCAGCTTGGGCATGTCGTAGTCCTTGCGAAAGGAATATGGCTCGGTGATCTCCATCATCCGGTCAAATTCAGGCGTACCTACCCAATCCATCACACCCTCTCTTACATAATCCCCTACCGCAGGTGCCCAGAAACCATAATTTCTCCAATGATGCTGGAAGGAGGGGACGAGGTTGAGCAGGTCAATTACTACCGGGACGATGGCTACCACTCGGTCATCTACTGCTGCAGTGGTCCAAGTGGT
>CALRRX020000345.1:0-4438 GCA_943370675.1 Reyranella massiliensis 521
TGGACAATGTCAAATGGCTGTAAGATGTATTTATAGTCCACCTCTGCAAATGGAATAAATTCATCCAAGCCGATAGCTGTACTATCCGACAAGTTTTGAAGATAGTTGATCCTTTTATTGCTGATACAAGACACAGACAATAACAAAACTGGTAGATAAAAAAGAATTCTTTTCATTAAATAGGCTTTATCCACTATGACAGTCAAATATATGGAAATTTCAGGTCGGGCGGGTACCGTTTATGGGAAGAGTAGTGAATTGCATAATTCCGTTCATCTTCTGGGATAATGAATTGCATCCAATAGCTATCTTAGGCTCATGATAATCCGAAAAGGTACTGATTCCGATCTGGAAGAGATCATTTCTCTTCTGAAAGTATCCTTGGGTGAGGATAGAATTCCGAAGACAAAAGCGCTTTGGAACTGGAAACACAACCAAAATCCTTTCGGAGAGTCTCCCATTTTGATAGCGGAGTCAGAAGAAAAAATCATCGGGGTCAGGGCTTTTTTGAAATGGGAATACAGTCAGGAAGGCAAACTAGTAATGGCCCAAAGAGCGGTCGATACTGCGGTACATCCTGACTATCAGGGAAAGGGAATTTTCAGCCAGCTCACACGCAAGCTTCTGGAAAAATCAAAATTGGAAGGATGTGATCTGATTTTCAATACCCCAAATTCCAAAAGCACCCCAGGCTACCTCAAGCTTGGCTGGGAAAAGTGGGATCGCCTCCCAATCAAAATCAAACCAGCATTATTTTATAGCAAATCGTCTTTTGTTACTCCTGCCATAGCTTGGGACAACGTTGACCATCTGGTAGAGCAATTGGAGCAATCGGAAAAAGATCATCCAGAGCTAAGAACCCACCTTATCAAAGGATATCTACATTGGAGGTATCGAGATTGCCCGATTGTGGAGTATCGCCTGATCAGTGATTTACAAAGCTATCTTTTGGTCTACCGAGTAAAAGACTCCAAATGGGGGAAAGAACTTCGTATTTGTGATCTATTCACGTTGGGAAACCCGGATCTCAAATCTCTCTCAAGTCAAATGAAGGATTTAGAACGAACCGAAAAACCCCGATTTGTGACTGTTTCAGGACTACAAAACCTAAAAGAACTTCCTAGAATCTGGAGCTATTTGCCTTCCCTACCCATCGGACCACTGGTCACTTTAAAACAACTTAGCCCGCAGCTACAGCCCTTAAATCTCGCATGGTCCTGGAGTTTGGGGGATTTGGAGGTGTTTTAACAGTTGTCTGGTTGTCAGGTTTTCAATTGTTGGAAGGTGGGAATGTGGGAAAGTTGAAAGGTTGTCGAGATATCCTGTTGTCTAGTTGTCAAGTTTTCGGTGGTTAGAGGGTGGGATGGTTGTCGGGTAGCTTTGAAGTTATATCCGCCCATTTTTTTAAGGGCTTGAGCCTCTTTTTTTGAAGTTTCGATTGGTTTGTTTTTTAGTCCTGTTGTAATTAAATGTACTAGAGGAGTGAAAAAGGGTTTGAAATTGGCAATTCAGTAAGGATAACAGCTAATTCATTTCTAACTTCAAGTCCGATAAATTACCTATGGCCGGCACACTCACCATCAGCTTAGACTTCGAACTCCTCTGGGGGATTTTTGACAAGGTGGGTACCCGTTATCGTCCTGAATACTTTTCCAATACCCGAAAAGTAATTCCTCAAATGCTGGAACTCTTTGCTCAGAACGAAATCCATGTGACTTGGGCAACAGTAGGGATGCTTTTTGCCGAAAATGAAGAAGAATGGAAGCAGTATTCTCCCAGCTTCCTCCCCTCCTACCGTGAAAAAAAATACTCCGCCTACCATTGGGCAAAGGTGAATGGAATCCGACCGGAGGTGCACTTTGCGCCCGAACTTATCCGGCAAATCCTCGATACGCCTTATCAGGAGCTTGGTTCCCACTCCTATGCCCACTATTACACCCTGATGCGCGGCCAAAGTCCAGAGCAGTTTCGGGAGGACCTTCGCGCTTCCCAGCGGATTGCCGAGGAAAAGTTTGGCATTAGGCTCAAATCCCTGGTTTTCCCCCGAAACCATATCAACGAACTCTACCTAGGAATTTGCAAAGAAGAAGGCTTTAGCTACGTCAGGGGCAATCCCAAAAACTGGTTTTGGCAGGAAACTCAACATGAAGATGAAAGCAAAAAGTGGTTTCGGTCGGCTGATTGCTTTTTTCCTTTAGGTAATCGAACCTCCTATCCGTTTGATGAGCTGACTGTCAACTCAAAAGAACCCGTCATTTTGCCTGCTTCCAGGATTTTGAGGCCTTATTCCAATGCCTACTCCATTTTTAATCGGGTAAGACTTTCCCGCATCATAAATGAAATGGAGAAAGCTGCCGAGCTGCAGGAGATTTACCACCTGTGGTGGCACCCTCACAATTTTGGGAATAACCCGGAGGCATGCATGGAAGAATTGAAAAAGCTGGTCTTGACTTTTGATAGGCTAAGAACCCTTCACGGAATGGAAAGCCTCAGCATGGAGGAACTCGGCAGTCGAGTGACTGATAAAAATTCTTTAGCTATAATTTGATCCAACTAGCTAGTTATCAAAGACAACTCAATTCTATAAAACCCCTCTTCATTAGCAATTCCGGTAATTCCTAAAGGACTTCGCCTTTATTTTCCCAATTTGCAGGAGATTTTATGCCTGATATCAAACGAATCAAAGTTCTTCACCTGATCAAAAGCCTCGGACGCGGGGGAGCAGAAAAACTGATCCCTGAGACTGCGCTGGTGCATGACCAAAGTAGGTTCGAATTTCATTGCCTTTACTTTTACCACCAGGATCAAAACATCATCGATGAACTGGAGGCAGCGGGTATTCAAACCCATCTTTTTCCTGCCGGAAACTTGGAGCTGTTTTTTCAAATCAAAAAAGTAAAGCATTTTGTCTTGCAGCAAGGATTTGATATCATTCATGCCCACCTGCCTTGGGCGGGTATTCTTTCTCGATTTGTGGGAAAGGAACTCTCCATCCCCATCGTGTATACCGAACACAATACCTGGGAGCGGTACAATAAAATCTCTTACCTAGGCAATCGAATGACCTTCAAACATCAGGATGTGGCTATTGCTGTGTCCAACGAAGTGGCTTTGTCTATGCGCCTCAACTCCATTTGGGATCCTTACCGAAGAGGAGGAAGACTCAAGGTGCGTGTGGTGCAGAATGGAGTAAATACGGAGGTGTTTAAGAAAGAAAGAGAAGACCGAAGTACGAAGTACGAAGTACGAAGTACGGAAATGGAAAATGCGATCCTTCGACAAGCTCAGGACGCGGAGTTAGGGAATAAAGCTCTTCGACAAGCTCAGGAAAAGGACTTTGAAACGCCTAGGCTACGAGATCAACTTGGAATTCCGGAGGATGGGCCTGTGATTGGAAAAGTGGCTGTTTTCCGATCTCAGAAGAGGTTGTGGCTATGGATTGAGATTGCCCTTCGGATTTTGGAAAAATTTCCTGAAGCTCATTTTTTACTGGTGGGTGATGGAGAGTGGCGCGAACGAATTTTGAGCCAAATAAGTAAATCGGGCAAATCCGCCCATTTCCATTGGGTGGGCGTTCAGAAAAATGTGGTGCCCTACCTCAGTCTGATGGATATTTACCTGAGCACTTCCGAATTTGAAGGGTTGCCCATCGCCATGCTAGAGGCAATGTCCTGTGAGGTGCCGGTAGTCGCTACCCGTGCCGGAGGAATCGGTGAGGTGATTCAACATGGCAAACAGGGATTTCTTACCGAAATCGAAGAGTGGGAAGAACTGGAAAAATACTGTTTGGAACTGCTTCAAAACCCAGTCCTTCAGAAGGAAATGGCCCAAGCCTCCCGTGAACGAGTGATTGAAAAATTCAGTATGAAGCGGATGGTAAGTGAATTGGAAGGGATTTATTTGGAGGTGGTAAAGGTTGGGAAGTATGGGGGTTAGGAGGTTAGGAATTTTGGGAGTATGGAAGTTTGGTTGTCAAGGTTGTCGGGCCTGCCTCCCGTAGGGATGGTTGTCAAGGTTGTCGAGTTGTCCGAAACTGTCAAGTTGAAAAGCATTTTCAAACTCACTAAACAATTTTCAAGGAAGGCCTACTGCTAAATTGATATGCCCCTGAAAGGGCCAGCCGGCAAAGGCCATCTGAAAACTCTCGCGGGGCGAACTATTTTTTTACCACATAGAAAAAACATAGACACATAGCCGCACATAGAGCTTTAGTGCCATAGGCACGAGGGATGTTTAACCAGGGGTTTTAACCCCTGGTTAATAGAAATTAACACACCCCCTGAGCTGGTCCGAGATCATCATTTGAAAAAATCAGCACGATACCAGCGCAACGAAGATGAAAATCAGATCAGGGCAGTCTGGAGACTGCATACAGTTAAGCACAAGTCAATAGACTTGCGCCAGTCGGGGACACATAGCCGCACATAGAGCTTTAGTG
>CALRRX020000346.1:0-4435 GCA_943370675.1 Reyranella massiliensis 521
GAGTCGTGCTGTCCTGTGCAGCTTCTTTCAATTTCTTCACTTCCGATCGCAGGGAATCGTAGGACTTCTTCAAGCCCTGAACCTGCCGCAACTCCTCCAAATAGGGAATCTCTGGCTTGGTAGCCAAGGCCTCCAAACCATTCGTAGGAATCCCAGTAGGCAAGCCTCCTCCAATACTTGGCACCTTCGGTCCAGCAGGTAAGGTCTGGGTAAAAGCTTGAACCCAAAGACTGGCTAATACACAGAAAAGGATGAAGGAGTTGAAGGGCATTGTGTTGTTAAAAATAAATTTTTTAATAGCTCAGTAATTCATTTATGTGCGTTTACATTTAAAAACTCGTTATTCTATAAAACTATATTATATAGCAAATTAAAAAATTGTTTAGATAGAAATGTGTAGATGCAATCTACAACTAGACAGGGTTTTCCTTTTTCTGTAGATCCTTGGCCACCATGTCTTCCCATCTGTCAATTGATCAAATAATACAATAATATCATGATGAGGATAACCAATAAAGCTATGAAATTATACTTACCAGCTCTTCCAAATTCATTATTTCTATCACTTTTTCTCATCTCTATCTTTTATTGCCTCAGTTGCAATTGATGCAGCCTTGTTAGTTGAACTTGATACGACACCTAAGGCTGTTTTATTTATCACTTCTTGAGCTTTTGTTGTTATTGTACCGACTTTTTTAGAATAGTCTATAGCAGCTTGAGTTCCACTATTTGTTACTGCCCCGACAGCAGCATTTACCGCCTCCCTCGTAGCTCCTTCGACATTCACATTTGAAAGATGTACCGAAGCTTTCATCCCCTTACCCACGGATGACATCCCTTCTCCTATTGGAACAAGAGTTAACGAGGCTCCCTCTGTTGGAATAGCCAACGCCACCCCAACATCGGAGAGCACTTCTCCACCCTTATCCAAAACGGCACCTATATCCATTACAACCTCCTTTGTAAGCGTAGCTGCGGTATTTTTGATATTATTGACATCAGAAACCACGCCTGAAACTTGCATTATAGCTTGAGTGTTAGAGCTCATTCCCATGCCTGGAGGCACGGAACCTGAAGTCCCAGAGATAAGGCGCTGAGAAGATGACTGCGCCTCGCCAAAAATACTTGAATATTTTGCTTTCATACCTTGGTATGCTGCATATAGCATCGGACAGCAATTTTTTGGCATCATTCCGTCCGGATCAATAAACCTAATCGGATTATCAAAGGCATAATTATAAGGAGAATGTCTTCTCATTTGATCCGATAATGGATCAATGACTCCCCATCTCCCGATAACAGGATCATACATCCTGGCACCATAGTCGTAGTACTGCAGTCCAGCATCCTCGATCAGTTCCTTGCCGTTGTACAGGTACTTATTCTTCTTCACTCCGGCGTACTCGTAGCCGATGCCCGTCAGTTCAAGACCCCAAGGATCGTAGTGCGTTTCCTGCACTAGTATCGATCCCTGACTCAGAATCTTGAAGTTGTCGAACCATACGTCCTGACTGGTCTCGTTGACCACGAAGGTTTCAATATAGCCATTTTTCTTGATCGCAATCTTCTCTTCCAATTCCTCTTGTTGGTTCGCTGCGTTGCGGGTCAGGACTTTCTTGCCGACTTCGTATCGGTTGCTGTCTTCGTCATACAGCGCATAGATCAGGTAGGCCTCCGGAGTCTCCTTTTTCTGCAGGTCCTTGGCCACGATGTCCACCAGATTCAGCACTGCGATCGGGTTGGGACCTCCGGCCATTGTGGTGTTCAGTGCCAGTTCGTTCAGCTGATCGAGCAGGGCTGTCTTTCCGCCCATCGCGGCGAAGCTGGCTTCGTTGACTCTTGTCTTCTTCTTGTCCAGAAACTTCCCGTGTACCGACAGGGTCACGCTGTCTCCTTCGAAGATCTCCTGCGTGGTGCCCGGTCCCACCATCTCGCCCATGCTGGCATTCAGCCAGGCCACTTCCTGTCCCCCCTGGGTTACGTTGTGCCTGGGCTCCCGCTTCCGTGTAGGCTTGATCTGGGTAAAGGTGCTCTCCTCTTCGGCCGCATTGGCCTGCTCCATGGTGGCGATGCGGAAGTTGGCCGAGGAGTTTCGCAGCACTTGGCGCACATTGCCCAAGTGGTCCTTCAGGTAGTATTCGTAGAAGAGGCCGTTTGGTTCGGATACCACCCTGCCTTCTTCATGGATCAGGTAGTCTAAGGCGCCGTTTTGGTACACGAACTCCCCGATATAGTCCTGGGTGGTGGTCAGTACTCCCGAAGTATTGTACACCTTTTGAGTGAGCTTCGCTCCTTCGGCATTGTAGGTAAAGCGGATACTGGCCCCCGTGTTGAAAGTCACTTCCACAGGTAGATTCAAGTGGTTGTAAGTGATATTATTGATCTGCTTATCCAGATTGGCTTTCAGATTGCCGTTCGAATCGTAGGCATAGGCCGCGGTGCTTCGTTCGATAAAGCCTTTGGAGGTATAGGTTTGAGTCAGATTCGCATCGGCCACCTGACTCAGCTTGTTGCTGTTGGTTTGGTAGGTATAGGTGAGCTGGTCTACCACATCGTAGGTCCCCGGTGTTCGCTCGTTCCTTCGGGTCATGGCAGTAATATTCCCATTCGCATCATACGTCATCCCACTGACGGTGTACCAGTTGGTTTCCCCTGTTGCCGAATAGTTGGCTGCCGTGATCCGGTTGGCTTTGTCGTAGAGATAATTGTAGGTTCTCACCTTCGGGGGCTCTGTGGTCACGGACTTGCCGCTCCAGTCGATCCGTGAGATGTTTCCGTTCCAGTGGTTTTCCGTACCTCCTGTTTCGTAGTAGTTGGTCTGCTTGTAGCCCTCCGTCAGTCCGCTGCCCAGCGTCTTCAGCCAGCCCCGGATGTTGTAGCTATACGTCTGAGTCCCGCTCGGAAGCTGACGAAAAGCTTTGGTGGTCAGCTGCCCCAGATCATTGTAGGTATTTTTTGCAATGGTTTTGGCGGATTGACTTCCTATTTTATGGCTAAGAGAATCAAGCATCCCTGCCACATTGTAGGTGTAGGTTCGAAGAACTGCCTGGTTCGGCGAACTGCTGTTCGCACTCAGCGTCTGGGTCGGCTGATCCTCAAAATTATAGGCTGTGGAAGTCCGTACCGTTCCTCCCAACTGCTGCTGGGACAAGGTTTGGATCACTCTTCCTTTGTCATCGTAGTACATTGCCGTGGTGTAATACACGCCCGTCTCCAGATTCCTTACCCTTTTGCCCGTCTGAAGCCCGTGCACACGGGTGCTGGCCGTGCCCGTAAAGCCTGAATAGGGTGAGGTAGGTACTACATAAGAAAAGCCTGTCAAAAACTGGTAGCTGTCGTAGTAGTTGATCGTCAGGATCTCTCCCTCATCCGTAGGCCAACCCCCGGAAGAGACCGGAGAAGTAAGTGATAGGATGGAGGCATTGTTGGAGGCGGACCCATTTAGGGTAGTCTGTATCGCCGCACGGCCAAGGTCTGAGTTTACCAACCCCGTCATCACCACTCTTCCCAATGCATCGTATTTGGTGTATTGCCATTTCTTCGGAGTTCCTGCCGCCATGTTCCCATCCTGATACCCCACCAGCCTGTCCTGATTGTCATACACCATGGATTCTACTCCCTTGCCGGGAACACGCTTCTCAATCATTCTTCCCCGCTGATCATAGCTGTACCGAAAATACAGTTCATTGCCCAGAGAAGTGTTTGTGCTGGTGCTACTTTGCCAGGAAGCTGCTCTGATCGCATCCACTGCCTTTGGAGGAATCACCACCCGAAGCCTGCCATAGGAATCATAAACATAAAACGTACTCAACCAGCCCGTATATCCCGATGTCGGACTCAATCCAACCTGAACCTTCTTCAGGATCACTCTACCCAGAAGATCTTTATATTCAATGACTTTCTGTCCGTTTTCGTCGATCACCTCTTCTTTGGACAGGGCGCCATTTGGGTAGCTGGCAGTGGTAACAGGCATTCCATTGGAATCCAATGTCCAAACCCTCACACTGTCTCCGGCCAAATTGGTATTGCGGTTAAACTGGACTTCTTTTCCAATCCAGGGCGTACCCGGTCCACCCTCTTTACTCACCCGATTCAGGGGAGAGGCTTCATAGGTCTTTTCTGAAAATCCCCTTGAGTCACTGTACAGCGTGGTGTAATAGGCGCTGTGAAGCGTACCTGCATTGGTCCGATACAGTCCGGGGTTGGACGTATTGTTGGCAAAAGGCAGGTACGCTCTAGAGGCACGACCAAAGTTATCGTAAGAGTTAACCGTAACTAAATCCAATCCATTCACAGTGGCCTGAATCGCCACGGTTTGGGAAGGTCTGCCCAGGCTGTCGTAATAGGCCGAAGTCTTCGAAACCTGGACGGGTGTGCCTGACTTGACCGCCGTTTCCGTGGTCAAGGGTGTCTTTGAGGAGTAGGTTCTGGTTAG
>CALRRX020000347.1:0-4420 GCA_943370675.1 Reyranella massiliensis 521
ATTGTTGCCATAGAAGTTTCCAAATCGAAGACCGACTTCCTGTGCTTGAGTTTCAAAGGTGGTCAAAAGCGCAAGGCCAAGTACCAAGGCGAATAGTTTGATAGTTTTCATTTTGTTAAAAGTTTGGTGTCTAACCAGCGAAAATTAAGCCAAAATGGCTCTTTACTTCATTTTTGATCAGATGCTTTGTATCGATTTTCCGATTCTCAGCATCTCTTTTATCAGCAAGTCCATGTCTTCCATTCGGGTACGCTGATTGACATTTGGCCACACGGAGCGTGTATTTTCCATTTAAAATCGTAGAGCTCGGAGAGGCAATTCCTTCTTCCTGAAGCCGAAGCAAAATCTCTCGATTGAATCTTCTTAATTGATCTTCGTCCCAACCTTCTCTTTTCATCCGGAAGCAGGTAATACTCATCGAGACTGGCGCCATCAATTCCAACTCAGGATGTTGAGCGACCAGATTCGCCAAATATTCTGCTTGCCGGTTGTTTTGGGCAATCATCTGGGCATACTTTTCACGACCATGCTCTTTGAGCGACATCCAGATTTTCAGAGCTTTGAAACCTCGGGAAAGTTCGAATCCATAGTTATTGATCGAATCCAATCCGCCTGAGAGGCCCCTGCTTTCTTGAAGTAAATAATTGGGAGTGATGGCAAAAGCTTCCCGATGCTTTTTGGCATCCCGGATTAGGGTGCAGCCGACTTCATACGGCACGTATAGCCACTTGTGCAGGTCAAAAGCCAAACTGTCGGCTTCCTCGATCGCTTTCAATCGGTCGGAATAGTTGGGATCCAACTTTGCCAAGGCTCCATAAGCCCCGTCCACATGAAACCATAGTCCATATTTTCTGGAAATTGCCAGCAAATCCTCCATCGGATCAATGGCTCCGGTATTGACAGTACCCGAAGTGCCCACCATGCAAAAAGGCAAAAGGCCCTGACTCAGATCGTCTTGGATTTGGGCCTCAAGCTCCTCGACCTTCATCTCAAAGCGGTCATTCACGCCGATTTTTCGGACGGCATCTGTTCCCAAACCGATGATTTCAGCCGCTTTTTGAATACAGGAGTGAGTCTCTACCGAGCAGTACAACACCAGCTGTGCCGAAGCGGCTTTGAGCCCGCGCTGCCTGATTTTTTCTTCTCCAAAAGAATTACGTGCTACAGTAAGTGCCGTGATATTGGCCATCGAGCCGCCGCTGACTAAAATCCCGGAAGCATCCGAGGGAAAATTCATCAGTTGCTTACACCAGTTGACTACCTGTCGGTCCACGTACATGGCTGAGTGCTCGCCGATGGTAGTATTTGGATTCATCCCTGAGGCAAGCAGATCTGCAAAGGTCCCTAAAGGAGTACCCGTGCCCTGAATCCAAGCAAAAAATCGAGGATGAACATTCCCTTTGTTATAGGGGAAAATGAACTGTTTGAATTCCTCGTAGACTTCTTCGGGACTTTGGCCCTTTTCAGGAATGGGTTGATCAAGAAAAGACTTCACCTCATCAGGGATTGGTTTCCAGATTTTTTCCTCTCGGATACCTGCCCAATACTTAATCAAATCATCAATCATCTGATGACCAAGCTGACGCATGGCTTCCCAGTCTTTCGGGTCTAGGGTTAAGTCCTTTTCGTTTTCTTTTTCAGCCATAATTGCTTTTCCTCAGGATAGAATTTTGTGCAGGTAGGTTGCCTGATGAGTTTACTTTTTGAAAATAAAATAGACAGCTAGAATCAGAAATACCGCCCCGATGAGGTGATTGAGTTTGAGTGTTTCATTTTTGAAAGCAATCAGGGTGAAGATCATAAAAACCACCAGTGTGATTACTTCTTGGAGGACTTTCAATTGGACTAAAGAAAAAGGTCCTCCATTTCCAGAGAATCCGATTTTATTGGCCGGTACTTGGAAGCAGTATTCAAAAAGGGCGATGCCCCAACTGATCAAAATGACCGATACCAAACCGAGCTTGCTAAACCACTTCCACTCGGCAAATTTCAAATGACCGTACCAAGCCAAAGTCATAAAGGTATTGGATAGAATCAGGAGTCCGATGGTGAGGAGGGCTTTCATTTCTAGCAAGTTTATAGACAAAACTAGAATTGAAATCTGAATCCTTACTGATTTATGGCTCGAGTCCCGTGTCTTTTCTGACTTTTTTGATCAGGTTACCCTTTTTGCCCCAAGCTCTTCTGTTTCTGGCCGCATTCGGATGGATACCTAATTGAAGAAGAATCCAGTCTAGTGGCAGTCCAAATATCCGTTTGATCAGGATTTTTGGCTGGAAAAAAAGTTGGTTTTGAAGTTCTTTGTAAGCGAAAACAGCTGCTTTTTCTAAGAGCAGATTTTTAAATTCTATGTTGTTTATCCTGGAAGAAAAATAGTCATGCTCATGACTGAATTTGTTGAGGTATGAGTTTTTTCGTTCACCGCTTAAGATGACCAAGACTCCTACACGCTTAGGAAAATGGAATCTAATCCCAAGTCGACTTGCTCTGAAAATCCATTCTTGTGAGGGTGTGATGTAAAGCTCCTGTTCTAATTTCCAAGGTCCTAGTTTTTGAATCAATTCCTCCTTGAAAAACCAAGTGGAAGCGACACTGAACACATTGGTGGAGTATCGGCCATCCGGATGTACGCTGCATAGCTGAACTTGAAAGTTGCCCTTCTCAAAATCTTCTTTTTTGCTGGACATTACTTTTATCCCTGGGACAATGACGAAATCAGCTTCTGATTTTTGTATCTCCTCCAAGGATTTGCTCAGATGATCAGGGAAAAACAAATCATCTTGATTTAGGAAAGCAATGTATTGACCTTTGGCTTTACTCATCCCAAA
This sequence comes from Reyranella massiliensis 521, assembly GCA_943370675.1. GTDB lineage: Bacteria > Bacteroidota > Bacteroidia > Cytophagales > Cyclobacteriaceae > Algoriphagus. Next base: position 2,829 of record CALRRX020000347.1, read on the forward strand.
GTTGTTTGGAGTAGCCTGTTGACCGCTGTTTTTCTCCAGATTGAAAAAGTGAATCCTTGAATCTCCAAAGCTGTTGACCACTTGTTCTGTTTCATCGGTACAGCCATCTCCTACCACAATCAGTTCCCAGTTTTGATAATCCTGATTGATCACCGAAGGAATGGAATGAACCAAAAAATGACTTCCCTTAAAAGTCGCTGTGATGATTGAAATGAGCGGTTGAACCATACGAATAATCAATCTTTTCCTTCAATTCGATCTGCCATCTTTACCGCTAAGTATGGGATGATGGTATATTTTCCGGTATCTACCGAATGATAGTTTCCGAAAGATCGGATTCCAACTTCGAATCGTTCGTGTAGTCGACTTTCATTTTTATCGACATCGGTATTTCCCAAAGCCAAAATATCCCCTCCGACCGGATCTACAGCGTCAAGGTCGAACTTAAGGTCTCCAACTGATGGGATCCGTTTTTTCAATTCCTCGAAACTGCGCTGAAATACGTCCATTCTTTCTGTTTTGGAATACATCGAATCCCATTCAGGAGGGCGATAGGCTTCTGACCATCCCGTGCGACCCACAGGATACCAAGACATGAAGGCTCCCCTTTCTTTGAAATTTACTGTATCTCCAAACGCCCCCAAGACCATCGTGCAGGAGGGTAGGTCATTTTCCTGCAAAGGGACAAGAATCTTATTTCCGAATTTATAGCGATGAGACCATGTTCCCAGTGGTTCTATCCCCATTGTTCGGTCGATTTCAAGGAGGCCATTCCAGGTTGCATTGATTACTTCGTCGTAATCTTCACTTTGATTGTTTCCAGTATGTAGCGAATGAACACGGAGTTTATTCCCCACTCGAGAGACGGACTCCACTTTGGTGGCTAATCTAAGCTGAATGTTGGGTTCTGAATATAACCTGTCTGTCAGCTTATCGGCGATATACCTTGGTTCGACGGAGTATTCTGTAGTCTCAAAAATATCCTCGATATAGCCTGGATTTCCGATTCCTTCAATCCGTGATTTGGGTAAGAGGTTGGCTTCTAGAGTTTCAAAAAGTCCCAAATATTTCTTTTTACCTCTGCTCGAAAGTTCTTTAAAAACTTCGCAACAGCGTTGATAGTGAGAATTTAACTCTTGAGCATTGAGGAGTGAACCTTTATGTACCAAATAGTAAAAGGGAGTGGAAATCATTTCCTCCGGCTTTACCTCAACCCATCGCTGAAGATATTCCATGAAATGCACCGCACCTACCAGCATTTGATGGGCTGTATGAAAGCTTTTATCCATCGCATAGATAAATCCCACATGAACCTTACCTTCATTAGCATAACTTGCCTTTCTCAAGGGGAGATGATGTTCTTCAAAAAGATCAACTTGATATCCCCGTAGGGAGAGTTCTAGCGCAGTGCACGCTCCAAGGCCGCCAGCTCCTAGGATGGCGATTTTTTTATGTTTCAAATGTCAAAAGAGGTTTTTTCCAAAATAAAAGATTCAAAAAATCAATTGATACATCTCCTCCAGCTTACTCACTTGGAGGATTTGGATTTTAAACTTGCTCAGGTCCAAGCCTTTCACGGCATATTTGGAAAC
>CALRRX020000348.1:0-4419 GCA_943370675.1 Reyranella massiliensis 521
CTCACTTTCTATGCTTTCCCGCTTCAGATGGGTAATAATCTCTTCAGGAATCAAATTTGGAGTGAGTATCACATCGACATTGCCTGAATCGATGGCGCTGTTGGGCATGCCATCAAACTTGGCACTTTGGGGATCCTGGACTATGACAAATCCACCGTTTCTTTTTATAGAAGCTATCCCCTTGGTGCCATCTGTACCGGTGCCCGACAGGACAACGGCGATGCTTTTTTCTTTGTGACTTTCTGCTAGCGAATCAAAAAAAATATCAATCGACTTGTTGGGTTGAAAGGGCTTGATATCAGTCAGAAATAGCCTCCGATTTTTAATCGTCATGTTTTTCCCTTGAGGCATCAGGTAAACATGGTTTGTATCCACATACATCTCATTCTCAGCGACTGTAATCTTGAGCTTACTATGCTTTGCAAGAAGTTCTGACATGAAACTTTTGTGATCGGGAGAAAGATGCTGGATGATCACATAAGCCACCCCATCCTCCGGCGTATGGTCAAAAAGCAAATGAATGGCCTCCATTCCTCCTGCTGAGGCTCCAATGGCGATTATGAACGGCTCATTTTCTTGATTTCGCTCGCTTTTTTTCATAGTTCTGAGATCTTCTATACTTACTGGGCAATAACTGACTGGTAGGAGACACTACAATCAAAAAATTACCGAGGGAGATCTTATCTCAGAGGCTACTTTAAATTCCAAAACCTAATATTGAATTGGGGATAGGTTTTCAGATTTTGAAATCTACGAGATGTAAGGTACGCTAAATAAAACCAAAAAAAGTAATCCCCTAAGATTGAATTCAGTCCACGCAAACCTGGCTACTTCAGATAATAGGCTCGAATATGGCTGGAACACACTAAAAATAAGTGGGGTATCCTTTCAGAAAGAATCGCTAGCCTAGTCTGCAAAGTTAAATCTTACCTCCACAGCCCCCTTCGCGCACTGCGGGCCTCTCGCTCCAACTTTTGAAAAAGCTCCTGATACCGCACATTGGGAGGATAGGTAGCCACTCGGGCGTAGCCTTCTTTCACCAGGTGCGCATTGACCATGGTACCGGATTCGAAGTAGGCATAAGCCAAAGTCCGTTTGTACCGGTCGTATTTCTGCACGTCAAATTCCAGTCTCACCCGCTTATTGAGAAGCAATTGCTTCGCATAGGCACTGGCTTCTTTGCCAAAATACTCCACATTCTTGGTACCCGTTTTTCTGGATTCCGGTGAATTGATCCCGATCAGTCGGATTTTTTCTTCTTTGCCTGAAGGATGGGTGACCCAAAACGTATCTCCGTCGGAGACTTTGGTGATTGTCAGAAGTCCTGTCTTGCTTTGGGCTAGGCCTGAATCAGAAAAAGCCAAAAACAGGAAAAAAGCGATGAATACTCGGAAATAGAATGTGTGATAAAATCTCATAGGCAATTGGACTCCAAAAATCAGGCTGAGGTTTCATTTTGGGGAAAAACTGCTGCTTCTGGAGAAGCAGCAGAACTTGATAAGCTTTTTCAGTGGTCAATGATCAAACTCAATTTTCAATGGTCATTCCTTGAAAATTGAGCATTGATAATTGGTAATTGATAATTGGTAATTGCTTATTGCTCATTGCTCATTGGCCATTGATTTTTGGGATCACTTCCTCCCCAATCATGGCAATGCTCTCTGATAGCTGCTGATGGCTCAGTCCGGCATTGTCCATCTGAAAGGTGAAGCGATCTATTCCTCCCAAAGACTCACTGTGGCGGAGGATTTTTTCTGCCACTTCATCAGAATCCCCTACCAAATAGGCTCCCCATTTGGAATTTTGAGCCTCGAAATGTCCTCGAGTTACCGGTGGCCAACCCCGTTCTTTTCCGATTCGGGTAAAGGTCTCGGCGTAGCCTGGGTAGTAATTTTCAACTGCTTCTTCGTGGGTTTTGGCCACATAGCCCAAAGAATGCAGGCCAACTTTCAATTCGTCCTGAGAAAAACCAGCCTTGTCTCCAGCCTCACGATACATATCCACCAAGGGACGAAAGCGATGCGTCTCGCCTCCAATCACGGCGACCATAAGCGGAAGTCCCAGCGAACCTGCGCGTGCAAAGGAACCCGGAGTACCTCCGACCCCTAGCCAAATCGGCAACTTCTCCTGAATCGGACGGGGATAAATGGGCTGATTGTGCAACGCAGGCCGAAATCGACCCGACCAAGTGACCACTTCCTCCTCACGGATTTGGAGCAAAAGGCCAAGTTTTTCGATAAATAGCTTGTCGTAATCCTGAAGATTGAGCCCAAAAAGTGGAAATGCCTCTGTAAACGATCCACGACCGACGACCAATTCAGATCGGCCTTGTGAGACCAAATCAAGTGTAGCAAACTGTTGAAATACCCGCACTGGATCGGCTGCACTCAAAACGGTCACAGCACTACTGAGTCGGATTCTCTTGGTCATCCCTGCTGCAGCCGCCAAAATCACAGAGGTCGCCGAATCCAAAAATTCCTTGCGGTGGTGCTCACCTATAGCAAAGACATCAAGTCCTTTTTCATCTGCCAGCTTGATCCGCTCCAGCAACTCCCGCATGGCATCCTGAGCGGTGCCGACTGGATTGCCATTTTTATCCGTTACAAATGCCGCAAAGCTATCAATTCCGATTTCCATCGTAGTTCCTTTCTGTTTTTGATTGAGTGGAAAACCGAGGAAAGGCAAAAAAGATTCACTAACCAGGCTATCCTGCGTCTCCAGACGCTGGATTCATCTATCCCCTTGGCCTTCTGCCTTTGTAGCAGCAGGATAATATCGAATTTTCCATGGCGGTACTGAGGCTCAAGGCGCAGGACTGGAAATTTACTTTCCTGCTTCAGGAGAAGCAGGAAAACTCCAGCTGTCCTGCGTTTCCGAACGCTGGACTTTCAAATACTTTCTGCTGTCTTTCTTCCACGGACTATCAAATTTTCGTTTACTCATGCTTCAGGAGAAGCAGGAAAACCAAAGAGGCAGAAATCAAAAAAACTTACTTTTACCTTATGAATCCTGAAATCCTCGTCGATCTGGTGACCAAAACCATGCCATTTGGGAAGTACAAAGGAAGGCTTCTTTGTGACGTCCCAGAGGACTACCTCGTGTGGATGCATGGTCAGGGCTTTCCGGAAGGTAAATTGGGCATGTGGCTTAGCACCCTGTATGAAATCCGTCTCAATGGCTTGGAAGAAATCCTCCGAGAACTCAAAACAAGGTATCCGGTAAAGAGATGAACGCGCTCTTGACTTTGTTAACCTGGCAGCGGGTTCCCACTCAGGAAATCTCCTACAAAAACCTGAAGAAGGAAACTTGGATCTTGATAGGGTATTCCATTTTCTACTTCATCTTGGCGATGGGAATCGGTAGGCTTATATTACTTTTTCCCCTGCCAATCATGGGAGCAAAAGACTTCATCCAAGACCTTTGGTATGCAGTCGTCTTCAAATTCACTTTTCTCTTGATTGTCCCTTCGGTCCTTCTCTTTCAAATCTGGAAATACAAAATTCAGGACCTGCTCCTCGGCCTAAGCCCCAACACCGGAATGCTCATCAAAGGAGCCATCTTGGTCGCTTTTGGCTTTTTTCTCAACACAAGACACATCCCAAGAATTGCTGAAGCATTTCCAAATTTTGGGGACGCGGAAATCCGATTGGTCGTTGGAATTTTCCTCCCCTTGTTGATTGCCGGGATACCGGAGGAGCTATTTTTCCGAGGCATGCTTCAGACTCGTCTAGAAAAACTTTGGAATGCCCCACTGGCCATCCTTGTTTCCAGCTTCCTGTTCACCGCTTGGCACCTTCCAAGCCGTTTTTTGTTGGCAAATGGAGTCGAGGGTCAGGCAGGTGATTTGGTTTCGGTGCTTATAGGAACAGGGCTGCCTGTCTTCCTCATCAGTTGCTTTTTTGGATGGCATTGGGCTCGCTATCGAAATTTGCCCCTGCTGATCTTAGTGCATTGGACCATTGACACGCTTCCATCCCTGAGTTCTTTTTTCGGAGTAAGCAACTGATCAAGGCTTGATCCACTCTTCGTAAAGCACATTGACAGCCTGACGAATTACCCGGATATAGCCTTCCTCTTCGACTGGATCGCAACCGTTGGTGATGACTACAAAACCATACTTCTTCTCTGGATCAAAAAACATGGCGCTATACAAGCCATACGCCGAACCCGTGTGGCCGGTCAGCTCCACCCCAGAGATCATTTTATCGGTTTTCCAAAGTGCCAAACCATAGTTTTCATCCGATGAAAGTGGCATTTGCATCTCCTGAGCACTCTTTTTTGAAATGATCTTGGCCTTTTCTCCTTTGCCGTAATTCATGTGCATGATCATGTACTTAGCCAGATCGGGAGCGGAGATTTTCATGCCTCCTGTCGGAGAAAAAATCGGGGTGCTATAGCCCATTTGATACGTTTCCAATT
>CALRRX020000349.1:0-4415 GCA_943370675.1 Reyranella massiliensis 521
ACTCTTCAAAACGATGAGGAATACAATAGCAAAAAGCAAAATGGTGGCAACTTCGTTCCATAGTCTCAATTTGGTTGAGTTCCAACGCACTTTTCCTTGTTGCAATTCCTTGAAAAGGACATGAGAAAATCCGTGATAGAGGTAAAGCAAGAAGACAAAGCCCAACTTGGCATGCATGAAGCCCAATTGCATGTAACCCCATCGGTAATAAAGGACCCAAGCTCCAAAAATGAGGGTCAAGATTGCCGAAGGCCAAGTGATGATGTACCAAAGCCGGCTGGCCATCAAGTCAAGTTGAGGTTTGAGTATGGCTCGTTCAGCCGAGGGTTTTTCCAGCGCTTCGGTCTGGTAGATAAACAGTCTCACAATGTAAAATAGTCCTGCAAACCAAGTGACTACGAAAATGATGTGAAGCGCTTTGACGTACTCGAAACCCATTGTCAGAATTTTGGGCTAAATTAAGGCCTAAACCCCATAAACCCTCTAAAGTTTTTGAAAAGGAATAAGGTCATTCTCTATTTGATCGGGATTGTAGTTGCCATCGTGCTCTATCAGATCATCAGCGCTAGTTTTTCTCAGCCCGGACTGGAGCAGTGGGAGGGGAAATATCAGGAAATCGGTTACTACCGAAATGAAAACAATACTGGCCCTGTGGTGAGAGTCATGGCGGTTAGGGTTTTGGATACGGATGAAACATGGATGAAGGAGTTTGCGGATACTCAGCCTCACGCTAAGTACGGACGAACTCATGTGTTTTTCTTTTCTGAGGGTATCCCAGATAAAATTGAGTTAAATCCTACAGCCCCATTTTTTTCAGAAGAATTTCGACCATTTCTTATGGCAGAATATGAGAAAACCCCGATGGGTGAAAGTCGGTTTTTGTATTTGAAGCCATGAAAAAGAGACTGAGTCTAGAGGAATACGCTGAGGGAATCCGCTTAGGAAACAGGGTGGTACTTAGCCAAGCCATCACTTTGGTGGAAAGCTCTTTGGATGCAGATCAGGTTTTGGCTTCGGCTTTGGTTCAGGAGGTATTACCTCAAACGGGTCAGTCTATCCGAATTGGAATCACCGGCGTGCCTGGTGTGGGTAAAAGCACCTTTATCGAAGCTTTTGGCAAAATGCTCCTTGATCTAGGAAAAAAAGTTGCTGTTCTGGCAGTGGATCCAAGCAGTCAATTGACCAAAGGGAGCATTCTTGGAGATAAGACGAGAATGGAAAATTTGGCATTGGACAAGCGTGCATTCATCCGCCCCAGTCCCTCTGGCAGTACCTTGGGTGGTGTCAGTGGCAAGACCAGGGAAGCGATGTTACTTTGCGAGGTTGCTGGATTTGATGTGATTTTGATCGAGACGGTTGGTGTAGGTCAGAGCGAAACAGCTGTGAAAAGCATGGTGGATTTTTTTCTACTTCTTATGCTTTCAGGAGCGGGAGATGAGCTACAGGGGATCAAAAAAGGCATTATGGAAATGGCCGATATGCTGGTCATCCATAAAGCTGATGGGGACAACCTGGAGGCTGTACAAAAAGCCAAATCCAACTATCAAAACGCCCTGCATTTATTTCAAGAAAATCAGAAAAACTGGTCTCCAAAGGTGGTATTGGCCTCTTCGGTAACTGGAATGGGTTTAAGCCAGATTTGGACTTTGATGCAGGATTATGAATTGAAGGTTAAGTCTTCCGGATTTTGGGAAAGCAATCGTTCCGACCAACGATTGAGTTGGCTGGAAGACCAGATTCAAGAGTTGTTGGGAAGAGCATTTCTCAAAAATCCAAAAGTGCAGCAGCTTTTGTTCGATGAAAAACCCAAAGTGAAATCAGGGGAACTTCATCCAGGAGTGCTTGCCCATCAATTGATCGATTTGTTTTTGACTTAATCTACCCATCGGATGAAGTGGATTTTTGGTGTTTTTATCCTTTTTCTAGTATCCTGCGAAGGCGGAACTCGCTCTGAAATGGGCTCCGAAGAAGCCTTGACTTTTCAACAGGACTCACTTATCAGAGAGACTTGTGTGGGAGAAGCGTGTGCGCGCTTGCGATTGATTTGGCCTGTGGCAGAAGGGGGTTCCAATGCCGTCAAGATCAATGAGGTAATTCAAGATCAGCTTTTGGGATTTATGCAAGTAGGAGAGGAGCCCTGGACTAACTTGGATTCTGCTGCCACTCATTTTTTAACTTCGTTTAAAGAATTCAAGGAAGAATTTCCCGATAGCAACGGAGCTTGGGAAATCGAGGTGAATGGCAATCTCTCCTATGAGTCAGACAGTACCTTTTCCTTTTTTTTTGAGCAATACAATTACCTTGGTGGAGCTCATCCGAACAGTTCTGTGGCTTTTTTGAACTTTGAAAGAAAATCGGGTGAGTACCTCAGCACAGATCGACTTTTACTGGATCAAGCAAAGGTGATCATGCTTGCCGAACGAAAGTTTCGGCTATATCATCAGGTAGAAGAAGGGGTGAACTTGCAAGACGATGGGCGCTTCTTCCTTCCCGAAACAGGCTTTTTTCTTGCAAATGCCATGGGGTTCAAAGAGGGGAAATTTTGGATAATCTACGTTCCCTATGAGATTGGCCCTTATGTCCTAGGATATACCGAGCTTGAATTTACCCAAGAGGAATTGGGTGATACGGTAGCGTGGTGAGCTTAAAATCGAACTCTGAAATTCAAATCCGAAATCAATAAGATCTCATCTTGAATTTTTTCTTCAGCTCATTGACGGCATTGCGGAAATTTGCGTCCGTATCGATCATGTCGTTAACCGTCTGCACAGCATGAATCACCGTACTGTGGTCTCGACCTCCAAAATGGTAACCGATCGATTTGAGGGAATGCTGGGTAAATTCCTTTGAAAAATACATGGCCAATTGTCTGGCAATTACGATCTCTTTTTTCCGGGTCTTTGCTTTCAATTCATCGGCATGTATGCCATAATATTCTGATACTGACTTTTGGATAAAATCGATCCCTACCTCAGTCTCAATGTCTTTAATGAAATTTTTGATCACCGTCTTGGCAAGCTCCAAGCTGATTTCCACTCTGTTGAGTGAGGCGTGTGCAATGATAGAAATCAGAATGCCTTCCAATTCCCGGACGTTGGTATCTACTGAGTAAGCCAAATACTCCACCACATCGTCAGGAATGAATATCCCCTCTGATTCCATTTTTCTTCGGATGATTGCGACGCGGGTTTCGAAATCCGGCATCTGCAAGTCAGCAGTCAACCCCCACTTGAATCGGGAAAGCAATCGCTCCTCCAATCCTTTCAAGTCCCTTGGAGGACAGTCGGAGGTCATGATGATTTGCTTTTTATTCTGGTGGAGGTGATTGAAGATGTGGAAAAACATCTCCTGAGTCCGGTCCTTCCCTGCCAAAAACTGAATGTCATCGATGATCAGGACATCCACTTGCATGTAAAAATTGGTGAAGCTTTTCACGTTGCCATCCTTGATGGAATCCATGAACTGGTTCACAAACTTTTCTGAGGAAACGTAAAGGACAAACTTGTCTTCAGGACCATTTTTGATCTCGTTGCCAATCGCTTGAACGAGGTGAGTTTTGCCTAGTCCGACACCTCCATAGACCATCAAGGGATTAAAAGAGGTGATGCCTGGCTTGGTAGCCACTGCAAAACCCGCCGATCGGGCAAGTCTGTTGCAGTCCCCCTCAATGTAGGTGCTGAATGTATAAGTAGGATTCAGATTGCTTTGAGTAAGCATGTCTGCATCTAGAGATTGCATTTCAAAAGGAGTTCTGACCTCAGAAGGGCTCGGTGCAGGTTTTTTTGCCGCATTGTTGCCCTGTGGATAGGACACGACGTAGGGTTGATTGGATGAGTTTCCCTTATCAACCACCACAGCATACTCAAGTCTGCCATTTGGTCCCAGTGTACTTTTGATGGCCAGTTTGAGTACTTGGACGTAGTTGTCCTCTAGCCATTCATAGAAAAACTGGCTTGGAACCTGAATGGTCAAGCTTGAACCTTCTAGTTTGACTGGATTGATAGGTCTAAACCAGGTGGAAAAGCTCTGCTCGTTGACGTGTGGTTCGATCACACGCAAGCATTCATTCCAAACTGCACTGGCTTCTGAACTCATTAGAAAAGGTTGGCTTTATCCTAGTACCCTGGAGGGGCAAGGGCGTCAAATTTGTGGAAAATTAACTTAAATAAAAAATCCAAATTCCTTTGAAAAAGTGAATTATCAAATTTTATAATCTATAGTCTTCCTTATCTTTTGAGAAAGTGTCTTTACCTAGAATCTTCAATGGGATTTGCGGATAATAAAGTAGAATTATTTGGAATCATTTGTAAATCATTGAGTTAATATGTGGTCTTTAAAGACTTAAAATGCGGCGTATTAATATCTTTCAAAAGATTGGAGGGCTTTCAAACCACCACGGAATGGTTAATTTTGGT
>CALRRX020000350.1:0-4401 GCA_943370675.1 Reyranella massiliensis 521
AAATACAATTACCATATCAGGAACGCCAACTGCAAGCGGTACTTACACCATAAGCGCAAGACCTAGCTATCTTTCAGCAGTACCCGTAACCCTAATTCGAACAGGGACCGTTACAGTTAATCCCCGACCTGTGGTCACCAACATGACCACTTCAGTTTGTAGCGGGTCAGGTTTTACCGTAACTCCTGTCAACGTAACAAACGGAGTGGTTCCTGCAAGTACAACCTACTCTTGGTCTCCGCCAACTGTGACTGGAAGTATGACTGGAGGCGCAGCAGGGACCGGTGCTAGCAGCATCTCTGGCACCTTAACCAATCCAACTAATACACCACAAACAGCAACATACACAGTCACCCCTACCACTGGAAGTTGTGTGGGTAATCCTTTCACAGTCACAGTTACTGTCAATCCAACACCCACTATTAGTGCAATCTCCACTACTGTTTGCACCGGTTCAGGATTTTCAATCACTCCTGTAAATGGAACCAATGGAATCGTACCAGCTAGTACAACTTATTCTTGGTCTGCTCCCATAGTAACTGGCGGTATGACTGGCGGAGCTGCTGGAAGCGGTGCAACAATCATCTCAGGGACCTTAACCAATCCCACCAACTCTTCGCAAACCGCTACCTATACTATAACTCCTCTTAGTGGGACCTGTACAGGAACACCATTTACAGTAACTGTAACAGTTACGCCAAATAACACTGCTTCAACGCCAAGTACTACTCCTACCCTTTGTATCAATACCCCTTTAACTGCCATCACTCACTCTACAACTGGAGCTACTGGCATCGGGACACCAGTTAACCTACCACCGGGTGTTATTGCAAGTTGGTCAGGTAACACCATTACAATTTCGGGAACACCCACAATAGCTGGTATCTATAATTATTCAATTCCTTTGACAGGAGGTTGTGGTTTGATAAATGCCACCGGAACCATAACTGTCGCGTCAAATAATACAGTTTCAGGACCATCCTCCACCCCTACTCTCTGCATTAACACACCTCTAACAAATATTACCCACTCGACTACTGGAGCAACAGGCATTGCAAATTCAGGTGTTTCGGGTAGCAATGGCTTGCCGTTAGGTGTGAGCGCAACTTGGTCAGCAGGGATAATCACAATTTCTGGTACACCAACACAATCAGGGACCTTCAATTACACCATTCCGCTTACTGGAGGATGTTTGAATTTATTTGCTTCAGGAACGATAACTGTAAATCCTGCTACGGCAATAACAGCCCAGGATATGGATGACCAGAGAATTTGCATTGGGCAAAACTTTGACCCCATTTCCATCACCGCTACTGGAACCGGAACCTTGAATTACCAATGGTTTAGCAATACGACTCCAACAAAAGCAGGTGCAATACCTGTTGGAACAAATTCCAACACCTACACACCACCTTCAACATCTGTAGGTACAAGATATTATTATGTAGAGGTAACTAGCAGTTGCGGACCAGTAATTACCTCTGCCTTTTCAAGAGGCACTGTAGAACCCACTACGTCGATTCTTAAAAATCCAGATCCCACAAATTTTGTAGAGTGCTTTGGTGATGGATTTGCTCCTTTATCTGTGTTAACTTCTGGAGCAGATTTAACTTATCAATGGTACGCAAAGCCTGATAATACCGATATTGCCTCAAACCCTGGTACTGCCGTACCTGGTGCGACTTCAAGCACATTTACCCCACCCTCTACACCAATTGGAATTAAATACTACTATGTTGTAGTATCGGGATTTTGTGGTTCCATTACCTCAACTCTATCAGGTGAACATAGGGTAAACCCGCCGATTACTGTGATTGACATCCAACCTTTAAAATTTGATGAAACGAGATGTAAGGATGGGGCAGCATTCACTGAATTAACCGTTCTAGCCTCTGGAGAGGGAACAGTAACCTATCAATGGTATGTAAATACTACGCCTTCGAATGAAAATGGTACCCTTATTCCGGGCGCAACTAATCCAAACTTCACACCGCCGACTTCAACTGTCGGAACCTTCTACTATTATGCTACTGGAGCCAGCAACTGTGGTACTGTACCTACTCAAGTATCAGGTGCATTTACAGTAACTCCTCCTACAGAAATACAAACAGAAAACATTGGTGCTCAAACCATTTGTGATGGAGCTTCATTTAGTCCCATTTCAGTCAATGCAATAGGTACAGGACAATTAACCTACCAGTGGTATAGCAATACTGTTGCTTCCAACATTGGAGGAACAGCCATCTTTGGAGCAATAAATCAAAACTTCACTCCAACTCCTACCGCTCCAGGTACCACTATGTATTACTATGTGGTTGTTGGAAGTAATTGTGGTCCAAATGATGTTTCAAATGTATCAGGAGCGTTTACAGTTAATCCAATTACTGTTATTCAAACGAATCCAGCCTCCACTAGCCAGACTGTATGTCCAGGAGCTCCTTTCACTTCTATATCTGTTTCAGCCACAGGCCCTGGAACCTTGACTTATCAATGGTTTAGTAATTCCACAAATTCTAACACTGGAGGCACGGCCATTCCGGGTGCAACTTCGGCAAGTTACACACCTCTTTCTACCACAACAGGTACCACCTATTACTATGCCGCGGTTACCAGCGCTTGCCAAACAGTAATCTCCAATCCCTCTGGTGCGTTCAATGTGAATCAAAACACACAGATTGATTCTCAAAGTACAGGATCACAAACAGTTTGTATTGGCTTACCATTTAACCCAATTTCCGTTACAGCCTCTGGAACAGGAACCTTGACCTACCAATGGTTTAGCAACTCAATAAACTCCAACAGTGGAGGAAGTCCTATTTCTGGTGCGACTGGACCTTCCTTTACACCTCCTTCCAACATTGCTGGCACCACTTTTTATTATGTTGTGGTGAACAGTAATTGCGGCCCTGCTGTAGCAAGTACTACTTCGGGGGCTTTCTTGGTAAACCCAAATCCAGTACCAACTTTTACTACTCTTCCTGGGGCTACAACATGCGAACAGAGTACTGCCACATACACCACACAGGGAGGTAAATCAAATTACATCTGGAACGTACAGGGAACTGTTGGAGTAGATTACAACATTACTGCTGGGGGAACAAGCGCTACAAATGGAACAGTAACCATTCAATGGTTAACGACAGGTTCCAAAACAGTTACAGTAAGTTACACAGAGCCATCTACAGGTTGTATTGCTTCTACTACAGCTACCTCAACCACATTAGTAGAGCCTTTTGCAACCGTTGATCCTCCATCCATAGCTTTCCCGAGTGTATGTATAAGTAATCCTACACTAAATCCATTTACTAGGTCTACAAAAGGTGTGACAGGAATTGCAAATAATGGGGTTGCTGGCGCAAATGGTCTTCCTCCGGGTATATCCGCTAACTTTAATTCAGCAACGGGAGTAATTACTTTTTCTGGAACAGCAACAACAACAGGCTTATTTACTTACAACATTCCCTTACTAGGGAATTGTATTAACGGATTGACTGCAAGCGGTACTATTGACGTAACTCCAAATTATACCTTGGCTTCTGTCTCTTCAGTATCTGCCACATCTGCCGGAGGCTCCGCAACGATTACAATCAATGGAAGTCCTACGCTTCTCACCAATGGAAATTATGAAGTGGTTTATATTCTTGATGATGGGACAAATGCAGTAGAGTATTCATCACCTTCTTTCGGAGTTTCAAATGGAAGCGGTTCATTTTTGACGACACCACTCACAAACTTAAATGTGGATGTTTTTAAGCTTACTATAAAGAGCATCAGAAAAGTAACCGATGCCTGCTTTGTAAACTTAAATCTTAACGATACTAAAAACATCACCTACTTCAGCGTATGCGGTGCTGCATTTACCAGTAGCGGGACATTTGTAGTTCCAGCAGGTATTTTTGAAATCACGGTACAGGCAACAGGTGCCGGATCACCGAGTCAATCCCGAGTTGTAACCATCCCTGTGGTTCCAGGAGAGACTCTCGGTATTTTTATTGGCCTTAATACAAGTACAGGTGCAGCAAGGGACACCTATGTCACTAGAGATTCTTCTGCACCCAATCCTTTATCTACAAGTCTAGTATATGCTCTTGGAGGCAGTGGTGCAGGAGCTAATGGGCAAGTGAATATTTCCTATTCCTGTCCTGATGCTAATAAATTTGATTGTGTTGAAATTGTAGATGATGGCGCAATCTCTGGAACAACCATTATTAGGTTTATTTGCAATGATTTATGGCTTATCCCTGAGGGATTGGCAGAATTTACAATCCATGCAATTGGCGGAGGTGGAGGTGCAGGAATGGGTTTTACCGGAGGTGGAGGAGGTGGAGGAGGCCTTTCTACCCGATCCGTAATTAGCACTTCGGCTTATGGCATGCCTGCAGGTAACTTTTTAGATATAAG
>CALRRX020000351.1:0-4392 GCA_943370675.1 Reyranella massiliensis 521
CCACTCCTTCGGGAATGTAGTCACCTTCGTTTCGTTCTGTCTCTTTAAAATCGAATGCTCCAGCACCTACCAATGTCCATGCAGGTTGGTAATAATGTTTTTCTGAAGGCTCGATTATGGCAATTATAAGAGAGGATTTCTTTCTTTTAAGCTGTGCGGCTATGGTAATCCCGGCGGTTCCCCCGCCGATGATGAGGATCTGATAATGTTTCATATTGAGGGTCATTTGGATGGCTTAAGGTAGGTGGCCTCCTTTAAATTTAAGGTGATTTTTGTCACCCTAAGGCACTGATTGGATAAAATAAAATCAATTGGCTACCCTGGAATTAAACTTGTGATCTTTGTCACCGATCTTCAGAGGTGTTATTTTTCATTTTTGTTTGATAGATTTAAGACATGACACTAGAAAAACTCAAGCAAGCACTACCGAATATCACTGATCCAAGGCTCCTTGATTTGATCATGGAAAAGGGGCAGTTTGTCACTTTTGAACACGGGAAAATTTTGATGGAACCCGGACAATTCATCAAAGCTGTTCCCTTGGTTTTGGAAGGATCGATCAAGATCATGAGGATGGATGACGATGGAAAGGAGCTTTTTCTTTATTACCTAGAGCAAGGCGAGACTTGTGCCTTGTCATTGACCTGTTGCTCTGCAGCTAGACCCAGTGAAATCAAAGCGGTGGTAGAAGAAACCGCTTCCTTGGTTTTTATCCCAATCCAATTCCATGAGCAATGGATGGATGAGTTTAAGCAGTGGAAGGACTTCGTGTCCAGTACCTATCAGCAGCGTTTTCACGAGATGCTAGTGGCGCTAGATGCGGTTGCTTTCAAGCGAATGGACGAGCGCCTGATGAGATACATCGTGACCAAGATGAAGCAACTCAAAGCCAATGAACTTCATACCACGCATCAAGAGATTGCCAATGAATTGGGTACTTCGAGAGAAGTGATTTCCAGATTGCTGAAACAGCTCGAAAAAAAGAAGTGGATAGAACTTGGCAGAAACGTGATCTATATTCGAGATGATTTTGAAGAGTTGATTAGTAAGTAATTACATCAAAATCAACAAAGGAATATGAGTGTGATAAGCCATTTGAATAGAATGGCTTTTTTTTATGATCTGCTCCCAGAGGTTACGGTGCTCATGACACATCACAAGGATCATGTCATTGTGCTCATCGAGATACAGGTCAAGTCCATCCATGGTATTCTCTGCATAAAATGTATGGATTCGAGTAGCCTGTTCGGGGTATTTTTTGGCTAAGTAACTTTCAATCCCCAAAACGGAGAGATCTTCCAAAAATCCCTGACTGGTCTGAATGTGAAGGATTTCAAACCCAAAACTCCATTTCTTGGCCATGTTGACCATCCAATCCAAAAATCCTTCTTCATGATTAGCAAATTCTAAAGCCAAAGTCACTTTTCTGATTTCACTGACTTTTGCTTTAGCAGGTACTACCAAAACCGGACAGCTAGCTTCCTTCACCACGTTGACTGTGACAGTTCCCATCAACGCTTTTTTAATCCCACTTGCACCTTGAGTCCCCATGACAATGAGTGCAGCGCCTTGCTCTTCGGCGATTCTTGCGATCGACACTGAAGCATTTCCCTCTACTACCTGATATTCCATGGACACGCTGCTACCTTCATAGGTGTGGATGGTTTTCTTCATCAGATTCTCCGCGTCTTTAAACATAGAGTCCAGTGCCAAAGCAGACTGAGAAGCAAAGTCATAGACCAGTTCAACGACATGGACTAGGATGATTTTTCCATGCTTTTTATCCGCTAGACCGATGGCAAATTCCAATGCTTTGAGGGAGTTGTCTGAAAAATCTAAAGGAACGATCAGTTTCATGGAGTGGAGATTTATGACAGGAAGTTAGGCTAAAATGACCAGAAATTTATTGGTAAGGCTTACTTTTAGACAAAGGGGAGGGCCTCTTTGGTCTAGATTCCCGACCGTTTTCTCATGTAACATTAGTCACCGCTTTGCCTTAGTCACACCCACTAATTTTGGGAAACTAAAATTTAACAATCAGACAAAATGGATATAGTCATCCTTATAGGTTTTGCAGCGGCAATTTTGATAGGAGTTAGTTTGGGGCTTATTGGAGGCGGAGGGTCGATTTTGACTGTGCCAGTCCTTGTATATATTCTTGGAGTTGATCCTGTGTTGGCCACGGCGTACTCACTATTTGTAGTTGGAAGTACATCATTGGTTGGTGCAGGTACATATATGAAAAAGGGTTTGGTGAACTACAAGACGGCAATCGTTTTTGCAATTCCTTCCTTTATTGCTGTTTTCTTGACAAGGAAATTTCTCGTTCCAGCCCTTCCGGATCCACTTTTCACAGTAGGTGAAGCCATTGTTACCAAAAACATCGGCATCATGGTCTTTTTTGCCCTCATTATGTTAGCGGCTTCGTTTTCCATGATAAGAAATAAGAAATGTGTGGACTGTGATGAAAATGAGCCTGTGAAATTTAACTTCCCGATGATAGCATTAGAAGGGTCTGTGGTAGGAGTAATCACAGGGATCGTAGGTGCAGGTGGGGGATTTTTGATCATCCCAGCTTTGGTGCTCTTGGCGAGATTGCCCATGAAAATGGCCGTAGGAACTTCCTTATTGATCATAGCCGCTAAATCCCTGATCGGATTTTTGGGTGATATCTCCACTCAGACAATCGATTGGCAAATGCTATTGATATTCACAGGTCTCTCCATTGTGGGTATTTTTATCGGAAGTGCACTCTCCAAAAAAATCAATGAAAAAGTACTTAAAACAGGTTTCGGTTGGTTTGTGTTGATTATGGGTATTTATATCATTGGCAAAGAATTAATGTCACTTTAAACTATGATTCAGGAGTATTTCAAAATCTTCCTTGATGGGTATTACGGCTATTGGAATTACCTGACTTCAGAGATTCTTTATCCTTCC
The DNA here is from genome assembly GCA_943370675.1 of Reyranella massiliensis 521. Classification (GTDB taxonomy): domain Bacteria; phylum Bacteroidota; class Bacteroidia; order Cytophagales; family Cyclobacteriaceae; genus Algoriphagus. The sequence goes on from CALRRX020000351.1 coordinate 2,941, forward strand.
TGGCACAACTACTTCTGGTGGTTGATAGGGATTTCCGTAGTAGTTTGGATGCTGGAGTTGGCTTTTCCTTGGAGAAAAAATCAAGCTGCTATCCGTGAAGATTTCTGGCTCGATGGATTTTACATGTTTTTCAACTTCTTCCTTTTCTCCCTGATTGTCTACAACTCTGTGTCCAATGTGGCCGTGGAGGCGTTCAAGGACTTTTTGGGACTGTTTGGAGTTGAAAATCTGGTAGCCATTCAAGTGGCAACCTGGCCTGGATGGGCGCAGTTTCTATTGATGTTTTTGGTAGCGGATTTTATCCAATGGAATGTTCACCGATGGTTGCATCATAGCCCTTGGCTTTGGGAGTTTCACAAAGTCCACCATTCTGTAGAGCAGATGGGCTTTGCCGCACATTTGAGATACCACTGGATGGAAACCGTCGTCTACAAGTCAGTTCAATACCTTCCTTTGGCGATGATCGGATTTGGGCTGGATGATTTTTTCATCCTCCATATGATCACTATCGTCATCGGCCACCTCAATCATGCTAATGTCAAGATTACTTATGGTCCATTAAAATACATCTTGAATAATCCCGTCATGCACCTTTGGCATCATGCCAAATACCTTCCTGAAGGCAGTCATGGCGTCAATTATGGGATCTCGCTGAGTCTTTGGGATTACCTCTTTGGCACTGCCTATATCCCAAATGAAAATGAAAACGAGCCACTGGGTTTTGATCATATCGAAGAATTCCCCAAGACCTTTTGGCAGCAAATCACCTATCCATGGAACAAAAAGAAGTAAACAGGCGCATGCCTTACAATAGCTGGAGCTTTGTCGTTGTGTTGACCATAGCACTGGGATTAGCGCCTTTGATGAGCGAGCCTCATATCTGGGGAAAAATCCGCTGGATCGCAGGCGGAGCGGTAGGGATGAAGTTGATCGATTGGGGAGATTTTCTGATGCATGGAGCGCCTTGGGTGCTTTTGGTCAGATTGGCTGTCATAGAAGTGAAAAACAGATTGAAGCCATCGAATACCTGATTTTTCTCAGGTGACTTTTATTACTGACCCACGGGTACCAAGTAGACTAATTTTGGGTCATTAAAAACAAAGCAACCATGTTTAACTTCTTCAGCACAAAACCAAAAAATTACGAAGACATTCCGGCAGGTCCATTTCATGATCTGACGCTTCAGCCAAATACAGTCATTCTTGATGTGAGAACCGCAGGTGAATTTGCAGGAGGAAAAATCCGAGGAGCTAGAAACTTGGATATCATGTCCCCTTCCTTCTACAGCCAGGTGAAAAATCTACCCAAAGACAAAACTTACTTGGTGTACTGCAGAAGCGGTAACAGAAGCGGACAAGCCTGTGAAATTATGGCTGATTTAGGTTTTGAAAATCTAAAAAATCTAGCGGGAGGCATCATGAGATGGCCTTTTGAGACCGTATAAATGCATTA
>CALRRX020000352.1:0-4388 GCA_943370675.1 Reyranella massiliensis 521
CCCACCTCTTCCCATCCCGAACAGAGAAGTTAAGCCCTGCAGCGCCGATGGTACTGGGGTTACTCCCGGGAGAGTAGGTCGCCGCCACATTATTATCAAAAGCCTTCAGCTAATACCTGAAGGCTTTTTACGTTTTAAGACTTTTTTAAACTGATGTAAATAGTCTCAGATTTTTTGATTTGGTCTTTCTTTTTTACCCATCGTCAGATATTGGTTTTCTCTACATTAGCGATCTTTCATTTACCTTGTTGATTTCATTTTAAGGAATATTATTGCAGTTTTGCACCAAAGTAAAACCAAATGGCAATTCTTCTTAAGAACCTTCAATTGATCCATGGTGGAAAAATTCATCCATATTCAAATTATTCCTTCGATGGTGTTACGCTGACCCTCGTAGAAGACTCAGAACAAAAAGGTGAATTTGAAAAATTAATTGATTGTAAAGGACTTTTTGGATCTCAAGGCTGGATTGATCTAAGGACTGGTTTAGGTGAGCCGGGGCAAGAATATCGTGAAACTGTAGCTTCTTTATGCGAATCTCTATTTGTTAGTGGTTTTTCTAAAGCTGTTGTCATGCCAAATACAGATCCTGTTGTGCAGTCTAAAAATGAGGCTGAATTTATTTTAAACAGATCTAGGAATTTTCTCCCAGAATTAGTTGTCATGGGGGCTGTTACAAAAAAAACAGAAGGTGAGGATTTAACAGAAATGCTTGATATGCATTTTCAGGCTGGTTTGACAGTTTTTGGCGATGGAGTCAAACCACTTTCTAATTCCGATAGGTATATGAAAATCCTACAATACCTTCAAAAATTTGATGGAACTCTCTTTGATCACGCCTATGATCCTTTGTTAGCAATTTTTGGTCAAATGCACGAAGGAGAAGTATCTACTAAACTAGGGATGAAAGGAATTCCAAATCTCTCTGAAGATGTTGCCATCCAAAGGAACCTTGAAATCATTAGATATACAGGAGGAAAGGTGCATTTTCAAACTTTGAGTACCGCTAAAGGCGTCAATTTAATAAGGAGAGCAAAAAATGAAGGTCTTAATGTTACTTCCGACGTCTCGATTTATCAACTAGTATTTAGTGATGAAGACCTGACATCATTTGATTCCAACTTTAAGGTTAAGCCTCCTTTTAGGAGTCAAGCTGACCGTTTAGCATTGATTGAAGGTCTTATGGATGGAACAATTGATGCCATCGTTTCTAATCATCAACCTCAGGATTTTGATTCAAAATTTGCTGAATTTGATCTTGCATCTTTTGGTATGACGGGCTTGCAATCATTTTTGCCTGCATTGGTTAAATTGTCGGAGGAGCTTGGCTGGGAATTATTGATAGAAAAGATTACTTCTGGTCCTTGTGCTATCATTGGCTCTTCAAATCAATCTTGGACCCTTTTTGATCCAAATGAAGAATGGGAGTACAATGAAAAAAGCAATAAATCCCTCTCATCAAATCACCCTTGGTTTGGGAAAAGCCTAAAAGGTAAAGTGAAATATGTGATTCAAAAAGGGCAATTCGTAAAAGTAAATGAATAAATACCTCAAAACAGCCTACCAATTTGGTACTTTGGGAGGTATTCTCAGTATCCTGTCATTTTTTATTCTTTCTATAGTCTATCCTGATCCGACCAACCTGAATTTAGTGTTTGGCTATTTGGTCACTCCTTTTGCTCTATTTTTGGGAATTAAGTTTTTTAAAGATTATACTAATAATGGATTTCTTTCTTTTGCAGAAGGTATGACTGTTGGATTCGTGACTTATACTTTGATGGGATTACTTTCCGCTTTTGGAATTTGGTGTGTCCTTATCTTGATGCCAGATTTGTTTACTACTATTCAAGAAACCAAATGGGCCGTATTGGAGCAAAATAAAGAAGTCATTGTTTCCCAAGTAGGTTTGGCATCTTTTGAATCTACCAAACTCAGCCTTCAGGAAATGTCAGCTTGGGATGTGGCCTTGAATGACGGGATTTGGAAAGTTATTCCTGGAATGTTTTTCAGCATCATTATTTCAATAATTTTAAGAAAAAACCCTAATTAATCTTTTATGGAAAATCAAACACAAACTCCTTTTCAGGCGGCAGTAACCCCAGGTCTTATTATGGGGTTGGTAGCTTTTGCTATTACATATGTTGCCTATTTTATTGATTCATCCCTGTTAGCATCAGGGTATTTTGCTTTGATTTCATTAGTTGTCTTCTTTGCTCTTGTCATTTATTTTGGATCTAAATACAGGACTGATTTGGGAGGTTTTATGTCTTTTGGGACAGCTTTCAATTTTAGTTTTATTGCAATTTTTATTTCCGGTATAATATCTCTTGTCGGCCAGATTTTGCTTTTTCAGGTAATTGATCCTTCATTACCTGAAGTTTTGGCAGATATCACTTTCGAAAATTCATTGAAAATGATGGAAAGTTTTGGGCAAAACCCTGATGCACTTCCGACAGAAGCACTTGATAAAATAAGAGAACAATCAGCTGGTTCGTTTACTTTGGGTGGTCAGGTCAAAAACTTTGGGATTGGTTTGATAGGCTTTGCAATAATTGCTCTAATTTTGGCTGCTATTCTAAAGAAGCGCGATAAATCGCTAGATTATTGATATGACTCAAATCTCCGTTGTTGTTCCTGTTTTCAACGAGGAAGAATCCTTACCTGAATTGACTCATTGGATTAGCCGTGTGATGGATACACACGGCTTTTCTTATGAAGTAATTCTAATCAATGACGGTAGCACTGACAGATCTTGGGAGGTAATTCAGGGGCTTTCTGGGTTAAATGCCAACCTTAAGGGATTGAACTTTACGAGGAATTATGGTAAATCTGCTGCCTTAGATGCCGGTTTCAAGAAAGCTGTTGGTGATGTAGTAATCACCATGGACGCTGATTTGCAGGACAGCCCTGATGAGATTCCAGGATTGTATGAAATGATCACCGGAGGACTTGATGTTGTCTCAGGTTGGAAAAAGGAAAGACATGACCCTATATCTAAGACCATTCCCTCCAAATTTTTCAATGGAGTCACTCGCTGGATATCAGGAATTCAATTGCATGATTTCAACTGTGGATTAAAAGCCTATCGAAATAAGGTAGTCAAGAACATCCATGTTTATGGCGAAATGCACCGTTACATCCCTTTGCTGGCTAAGTGGAATGGATTTCCAAAGATTGGAGAAAAGGTCGTACAGCATCAGGCTCGAAAATACGGCTATTCTAAATTTGGATTGGAGCGTTTTCTCAATGGATTTCTTGACCTGATTTCTGTTTCTTTTGTTCATCGCTATAAGAAAAAGCCGATGCACTTCTTTGGGCTTTTGGGTACACTTTCTTTCTTAACTGGCTTTTTGATTACCTGTTGGTTGATTTTTCAGAAGATTTATGGCCTCAGCCAAGGATTAAAAGTTAGGGAAGTGGTAGATCAACCACTGTTTTTTCTGGCTTTGGTAGCTATTGTCATAGGTGTGCAGTTGTTCTTAACTGGCTTTATTGCCGAATTGATGACTTCTAATCAAGCCAAAGAAGCAGAATATAAAATTGATGAAGAGATCAATTTTGATTTCTAATGCTATTTTCAATTATCATTCCTGTCTACAATAGGCCAGGTGAGCTCGCAGAGTTGCTCGGAAGCTTAAGTCATCAGACCTTTTCGCAATTTGAGGTGATTATAATTGAGGATGGATCTACGATTTCGTCAGAGAAAGTCATAGATCGATTTAAAGATCTATTTCCTATCCACTATATACGACAAGAGAATACTGGGCAAGGCTTTGCCAGAAATCATGGCATGGCCCAAGCCAAAGGTGATTTTTTTATTGTATTTGATTCTGATGTGATTGTACCTGCCAAGTATTTGGAGGTTTTGAATAAAGCGATTTTAGCTAGGGGTTTAGATGCTTTTGGTGGACCGGATGCTGCTGCTTCTGACTTTTCAAATCTCCAAAAAGCGATGGATTATGCCATGACTTCCTTTTGGACTACCGGAGGAATTAGAGGGAAGCTCAAAGATCCGTCAAAATATCAAGCAAGAGGATTTAATATGGGAGTGTCCAGAAAAGTCTTTGAGCAAGTAGGTGGCTTTGTAGATCCAAACAGGGGGGAAGATATCGAATGGAGTATTCGAATCAAAAAAGCCGGATTCAAACTTGAGTTGGTGGAAGAGGCTTTTGTCTATCACAAGCGAAAAAACACACTTTGGTCTTTTGCTAAGCAGGCCTTTTCATTTGGTAGGAATCGAGTAAATGTATCGAGATTTCATCCAGAAGCAATCAAGCTGGTTCATCTCCTTCCCACTTTCTTCTTGATTTTTCTGATTTCAATTGTGGTCAATGCCGCCTTTTTCAAGTTCATGCTTATCCCCCATTTAGTGGTTTTCGGAGTTTGGG
>CALRRX020000353.1:0-4387 GCA_943370675.1 Reyranella massiliensis 521
ACGAATCTAATTTTACAGCTGGTTTGGGCAGGCTTTTACTTTTGATTTTCTTTAAAGAAAAAACAGTCTTATGATCAAAAATTGGATGAAGCCTTTGGTTGGGCTTTTTCTTTTTGTAGGAATCTCCTCTGTTACGGCGCAAAATGGCCGATTCCAACAGGCGGTGGACTACAAAATGGACGTCAAAATGGATGTCAAAACCAACCAATACACCGGAACACAAGTACTCAAGTACACCAACAATTCTCAAGATACGCTCAACCGAGTGTTTTACCATCTGTATTACAATGCCTTCCAGCCAGGGAGCATGATGGATGTAAGATCTAGGACAATTGCCGATCCGGATGCAAGGGTTAAGGATCGGATTTCAAAATTAAAACCAGATGAGATCGGATTCCTTCATGCCAAAAGTCTAAAAATGAATGGAAAGACTGTCAAGTTTAAAGAAGTGGAAACCATTCTTGAAGTGGAATTGCCTGAGCCGATTTTGCCTAACTCTACGGTTACGTTTGAAATGGAATTTGACGGTCAAGTACCGCTACAGGTTCGTCGCTCGGGTCGTGACAGTGAAGAAGGTGTTCGATACTCCATGTCCCAGTGGTATCCAAAAATGGCCAACTATGACGAGCAAGGCTGGCATGCCAATCCTTATGTGGCCAGAGAGTTTTATGGGATTTGGGGGAATTTTGATGTGAAGATCACCATCGACAAAACCTATGTCATTGGCGGAACAGGCTATTTGCAAAACCCGAATGAAATTGGTCATGGCTATGAAGATGCTGGAGTAAAGGTAGCTGCACCAAAAGGAAACACTCTGACTTGGCACTTTGTGGCACCTAAGGTTCATGACTTTATGTGGGCCGCAGATCCGAAGTACAAGCATGACAAAGTGCAGATGGCTAATGGAATCACAGTGCATCACTTTTTTATTCCGGGAGAAAAAACCTCAGAGAACTGGGAAAAGCTTAAAGAGTATACACCAAAGGCCATCGAATACATGTCCAAGATGTTTGGTCAATATCCATACAAGCAGTTTTCTGTGGTACAAGGTGGAGACGGAGGAATGGAATATGCGATGTCTACCCTTATCACCGGTCAGCGGCCATTGAATAGCTTGGTGGGAGTGATGGTGCATGAATTGGCGCACAGCTGGTTCCATGGAGTACTTGCTACCAATGAGTCGCTTTATCCTTGGATGGATGAGGGATTCACTTCGTATGCTACGAATTTGACCATGTCTTCCATTTTCCAGTCATCAGCTAGCCCACATAGAGGTTCATATGCCGGCTATATTCGATTGGCCAAGTCTGGTTTGGAAGAACCTATGTCTACGCATTCAGATCATTACCATACCAACTCTGCCTACAGTTCGGCGGCATATTCCAAAGGAGCTGTATTCTTGGAGCAGTTGGGTTATGTGATTGGTTCGAACGAAAGAGACAAAGGCATGCACCGCTATTGGAATACTTGGCAGTTCAAGCATCCTAATGTAAATGACTTTGTCCGCGTGATGGAAAAGGAAAGTGGTCTTGAATTGGATTGGTATAAGGAATACTTTGTCAACTCCACCAAAACAATTGATTATGGAGTCAAAGAGGTAAAAGCTTCAACCGTGGGAACTGAGATTACATTGGAGCGAATTGGCTTAATGCCTATGCCTATCGATTTGGTCGTCACCTACAAAGATGGGAGTAAGGAAATGGTTTACCTGCCTTTGGTTATCATGAGAGGAGAAAAATCAGCGGAACCAGGAATGCCAAATCGTACGATGACTGAAACTTGGCCTTGGACCAATCCTACTAAAACGATTCAGCTTTCAAGGTCATTCTCTGAAATCAAATCTGTGGAAATAGATCCGAGTAAACGATTGGCTGACATACAGCCTGAAAACAATAAAGTGGAGTTTTAAGGCTCCACTTTATCGATTTGATCAAATAAAAAAAGGTGGCTTAAAACCACCTTTTTTTATTTTCTGGATCAACCAGCGTTTTTCTTGTCTTGTACTTCCGTACGGATATCTTGCGCTAGGTTTTTCAATTCTTGCATTCCTTTACGAACTCTGGTACCAGCTGCCTGATTTCCTTTGTCGTAGAACTTTTCGAAATCAGCTTCCAAGCTCATTACAAGATTTTTTACTTCACTAAATCTGCTCATAGTAAAAGTTTATTTTTTAGGTTGATGATAAGTTTATTGAGAACCAATATAGCCCAAATACTTTCTATTTCAATCCAGAGGCCTTTTTTTTTGAATTTTTTTTTATTCTCCAAAAGAAAGAGCCAACTCAGAATTTTTATAGACACCCGAAGTGAGTTTGTCTTTTACAGCTGCGAAAGCTTTCACAGTTTCTTCTACATCTTCGAGGGTGTGAACAGCCGTTGGGATTAATCTCAAGATAATCATTCCTTTAGGTACCACTGGGTAAATTACCACTGAGCAGAATATGCCATAGTTTTCTCTCAAGTCCATGGAAAGTGCCGCTGCTTCACCTACAGTGCCATTTAGCACGACAGGAGTCACAGGAGAATTGGATTTTCCGGTGCTGAATCCATTTTCATGAAGGCCTTTTCTCAAAGCGTGTACAATTTTCCAAAGGTTATCCTTCAACTGTGGCTGAGTTCTGATCAATTCGAGACGCTTTAATGCACCTTCGACTAACAGCATTGGAAGTGATTTTGCAAAAATCTGAGAACGCATATTGTATCTCAAGAAGAGAATTACATCTGCATCTCCTGCAATAAATGCACCGATGGAAGCCATCGACTTGGCAAACGTAGAGAAGTAGAGGTCAATATGATCTTGTACACCTTGCTCTTGTCCAGCTCCTGCGCCGGTTTCGCCCAAAGTGCCAAAACCGTGAGCATCGTCTACCAAAAGTCTAAACTCAAATTTCTTTTTCAGTTCACAGATTTCTTTCAGCTTTCCTTGGTCACCGGTCATTCCGAATACCCCTTCAGTGATTACCAAGATGCCTCCGCCAGTTTCAGCAGCGAGTTTGGTAGCTCTTTCGAGTTGCTTTTCACAGCTTTCAATGTCATTGTGAGGGAACACGTAGCGCTTGCCCAAGTGCATTCTGAGTGCGTCGATGATACAAGCATGACACTCTGAATCATAAACCACCACATCTTTTCTATCCAAAATCGCATCGATCACGGACATGATTCCTTGGTACCCATAGTTCAAAAGGTAGGATTTCTCTTTGCCTACGAACGCCGCCAATTCATCTTCCAATTGCTCGTGCAGGTTGGTTTGACCAGACATCATTCTTGCGCCCATAGGATAGGCCGCTCCCCATTTGGCTGCAGCATCTGCATCCGCCTTGCGGACTTCAGGATGGTTGGCTAGTCCGAGGTAGTTGTTCAAACTCCAGGTAAGTACTTCTTTACCTTTGAATTTCATTCTTGGAGCAATCTCACCCTCGAGTTTTGGGAATGACCAATAGCCGTCAGCAAACTCAGAGTGTTTGCCCAATGGGCCCATGTTCGTTTTTAATTTTGCAAATAGATCCAAAGCAGTTTGAATTTAGAGTATTGGGGAAATAAGACTTTTCTTTAAAAACGGCCAAAAATAAGACTATTCTGCCTTTGAAGCAAAAAACTGTTTTTATGAAAAAACGGACTCCGAAAAGCTCAGATTTATTTCCGTATTTCGTCTCATGCTGTGAAGCCAACCCAAAAAAACTTTAGAAAAACATGGCAAAAATCAAGAAACTTTTGGTTGCTAATCGTGGAGAAATTGCTCTCCGGATCATGCGAACAGCCCGTGAAATGGGAATAGCCACCGTGGCAGTCTATTCAGAAGCCGATCGTCTTTCTCCACATGTGAAATTTGCCGATGAGGCAGTCTGCTTAGGTCCTCCACCTTCCAATCAATCTTATTTGGTGGCAGACAAAATAATTAAAGCCTGTAAAGACCTTGGAGTAGACGCCATTCACCCTGGGTATGGGTTCCTTTCCGAAAATGCCACTTTTGCCCAGAAAGTAGCAGATGCTGGGATCATTTTCGTAGGTCCATCGCCTGAGTCCATTGAGGTGATGGGATCCAAATTAGCTGCCAAACAAGCAGTCGCCAAATACAATATCCCATTGGTTCCAGGGACAGAAGAAGCCATTTCGGACATCTCAGCTGCGAAAGCTAAAGCTGCAGAAATCGGCTATCCTATTCTCATCAAAGCCTCAGCAGGTGGTGGGGGAAAAGGAATGCGAATCGTGGATTCTGAAGCTGAATTTGAAGAACAAATGCAGCGCGCAGTTTCTGAAGCCCAGTCTGCCTTTGGAGATGGAGCTGTTTTTATCGAAAAATTCATCACTTCCCCGAGGCATATCGAAATTCAGGTGTTGGGAGATCAGCACGGCAATACAGTGTATCTCTTCGAAAGGGAATGCTCTAT
>CALRRX020000354.1:0-4382 GCA_943370675.1 Reyranella massiliensis 521
AAGGGTGATTTCGATCGTATTGATCCGATACAGGAGATCCTGTCGGAAGGAATTGTCATAGACCATGTTGTACACCGGCATGTTGGTGGCTGAGATCAGCCGGATATCCACATCGGTAGGCTTATTGGCTCCGACGCGGGTCACTTGGCGGTTTTGTAGCGCTGCCAAAAGCTTCGACTGCATGTTGATGGGGAGGTTGCCGATTTCGTCGAGGAAAAGCGTACCCTTGTGCGCTTGCTCGAAGCGTCCTGCCCGGTCTTCTTTGGCATCGGTGAACGATCCTTTTTTGTGACCAAAAAGCTCTGATTCAAATAGTGTAGTGGTAATTGCGCCTAAGTCTACCCCTACAAAGGCTTCTCTTCTCCGCTTGGAATGCCGGTGAATGGCCCGGGCTACCAGTTCTTTTCCGGTTCCGTTTTCTCCTAAAATCAACACATTGGCATCAGTAGCTGCTACCCGCTCTATGGTTTCAAAAACCTTTTGCATGGACGGACTTTGGCCGATAATGTCTTTAAACTTGTTGTCGATATCCTGCTGCAAAGTTTGTTTCTGATCTCTCAGGAGATTCACCTCGAGCTTTTTCTGCCGGAGTTGTAGGGCAGAATTGAGCGTGCCGAGAAGGCGCTCATTCTCCCAGGGTTTGAGGACAAAGTCAGTAGCTCCTTCTTTGATTGCCTTGACTGCCAGATTCACATCCCCATACGCAGTGATCAGTACGACTACAGCCGATGGATCGAGCTCGAGGATTCGATCTAGCCAATAGAAGCCTTCCTGACCTGAGCTCACATCCTTAGTGAAGTTCATGTCCAGCAGGATGACATCGTAGTTTTCGTTGTGGGTGAGGATGGGGAGTAGGTCAGGGTTGGTCTCTGTGTCCACTTGGGCGAAGTGTCTTTTAAGAAAAATTTTGGCTGCTTTTAGCAGGTCCTCGTTGTCGTCGACGATGAGGATTTTTCCAATTCGTTGGTCGTTCATTCGGTAGAAAATTAAAATGCCAGAATACTAGGTCAAATAGTAGGGTTCCAAAAGTCTGCCGAAGTGAGTTTTCGAAAATTATTTCTCAAAAAGGTTCGATTTAGGGCGAAAATGGCCGTTTTTGGGTCTTCTAAATTTTATAAAAAGGTACTGGTAAAAAATCGAAAGTGGTGCACTTTTGTGCGCTGGCGGACGAAATTGTTCGCGAACCGAAATCCGATCTTTTACCAATATCATTTTAGGAGCTGTGTAGGGCCTTTTTTCCATGGCACATCCTTTGGCACAAAGGGGATACTGCCAAATGGCGGATTAAGACATGGACAAAAAAATCGAAAAGAAAACCTGGACTCCTCGAAAGATCGTCGCCCTAGTTTTGGGAGCTGTTTTGATCGGGGGGATTATTTACCAAATTGTCTTTGCGGACCATCGCTCTACGATGAATGTAGAGAAAGATCGCCTGACCATCGGTACGGTCAAGATGGGCGAGTTTACAGATTATATTTTGGTATCGGGACAGATCGAGCCCGCCCGCACGGTGTACTTGGACGCGATCGAGGGTGGGGTAATTCATCAAGTGATCCGAGAATCTGGAGCCTTGGTCAAGAAAGGTGATACCATTTTGATCCTCAACAATTCGAACCTCCAGCTCGACGTCATGCAGCGGGAGACCATGCTCTATGAGCAAATCAATAACCTCAGGCAAACTCGCCTCCTGCTGGATCAAAATGACCTCAATCAACAGGGACAGCTGGCAGAGATCGATTACCAAATCAGCCTGCTCGAGCCACAATACAAGCGATTCAAAGAGCTTCATGGTAAAAAACTCGTCTCCGACCGGGAATTTGAGGAGGTCAAGGAGCAGTACGAGTACAATGTCAAGCGCCGCAAACTCACTTATGCTTCGTACAAAAACGACTCCATCGCTCGGTCCATTCAGCTTAAGCAACTCCGCCTATCCGAAAACCGCATGAATGCATCCCTCACAGGAGTGGGTAATATCTTGGATAATCTGGTCATTACCTCACCGATTGCCGGTCAGCTGGCTACGCCACAGCAGCTGGAGATCGGTCAGGCGATCAACCCCGGACAGCGCTATGGTCAGGTAGATATCTTGGATGAGTTTAAGGTGCGGGTGGCGATCGATGAGCTTTACCTGCCACGAATCAGTCAGGGATTGAGGGGAAAGTTTACGCTAAGCGGTCAGGAATACGAGCTGGAGATTTCCAAAATCTATCCTACCATCGCCAATGGTCGCTTTGAAGTCGATATGGTATTTACTGGCACAGCTCCGGGAGGAATTAGAAGAGGACAAAGCGTGCGCATACGACTTGAGCTTGGCCAAAGTGAGCAGAGCTTGCTCTTGCCCGCAGGAGGATTTTTCAAAGACACAGGAGGCAACTGGGTCTATGTACTGAATGCTTCGGGCAATGCTGAGAAACGAACCATCCGCTTGGGTAGGAAAAACCCTGAGTTTTACGAAGTCCTCGAGGGCTTAGTCGAAGGCGAAAAAGTCATCCTTAGCGGCTACGAAAACTTTGGAGCCAATGAGGTGCTGGAGGTGAGGTGATGTCGGATGTCGGATGACGGATGACCGATGAAGGATGACTGAATGAAGAAGGCGACAGGAGTTGTGTAGTTGATACAGATTTCTGGTTGAAGCTCTGGAATTCGAATACATTAATTTAGATTATTATTATAACTATTTGATCATCATGTATTAAAACCTTTTTAGTATGGAAGAATATCAAGCACATTTCAAATTTGAAAACCTCAAGATTTGGCAAAAAGCGATGGATTTTGGCGAGATGATTTTTGATGAATCAAAAAATTTTCCAAAAGAGGAAACCTATAATTTAATTTCTCAAGCTCGAAGGGCAGCAGACTCCATTGCTCTCAATATAGCTGAAGGATCAATCTCTCAGTCTAATCCAGAATTCATCAAGTTCATTAATTATGCAGTAAGATCTTTAGCGGAGGTTGTGACTTGTCTTCACAAAGCGAAACGTAGAAACTATATCAACTCCGAAGTTTTTAAGCAACTCTATCAAGAAGCTTTTCATCTAATGAATATGCTCCAATCATTTAAATCAAAAATTAAATAACATAAACCAACTAACTATTCGGCAACATCCGACATCCGACATCGGACATCTGTCAACTCACTTACCCATGGAACACATCATCAAAACAGTCAATCTCCGAAAGCTTTACACCACGGAGGAAGTCGAAACAACTGCCCTCGACGGCATTCAGGTTGAAATCAAAAAAGGCGAATTCGTCGCTATCATGGGCCCATCGGGCTGCGGCAAGTCTACCTTGCTTAACATCATTGGCCTGTTGGACAATCCCGACAGTGGTCAGTATTATTTTCTAGATCATGAGGTCGCCGGCTATTCTGAGCGTCAGCGTTCCTCGTTGCGAAAAGGAAACATTGGCTTTGTCTTTCAGAGTTTTAATCTGATCGATGAACTCACCGTTTTCGAAAATGTAGAACTACCTCTGCTTTACCTTAAGACTCCAGCGGATGAGCGTAAAAAGCGAGTGGAAGAGGTACTGACGCGAATGAATATCATGCACCGTCGCAACCACTTTCCTCAGCAGCTTTCCGGCGGTCAGCAGCAGCGTGTGGCTATCGCTAGGGCGATTGTGGCCAAACCGTCAGTGATTCTTGCCGATGAACCTACCGGAAACTTGGACTCTAAAAACGGCGAAGAGGTCATGCGTCTATTGGAGGAGCTAAACAATGAAGGTACCACCATCGTGATGGTAACCCACTCTGCCCATGATGCCAACTACGCCCATCGCATCATCAACCTGTTTGATGGCAAAGTGGTGACGGAGAATATCAGGGAGCAGTTTAATGTTTGAGGTTCGGGAGTAGGGGAGTATGGAAGTTAGGAAGTTGGTTTATCCTTAGAGTTTTCATCTCCTTTTTCGGTAGACTTTCTAGTTATTAATGTAGCTCGAAAGGATCCCATGCTATTCATCAAAGTATAGGCTTGAGTATAGAAGTTGGAAAATTCAGCCTCGGACAGATACTTTCTTCTTTTGGCTTTGTGAAGGCAAGTGACTACTTCGGCTAAAGAGCGAAGAGAATAACCTATGAATTTTCTGAATTCTTTGATCGATTGGCCGGTCGAACCTTCTGCAATATTCAAGGCGATTGAGTCGGTAGCTCTTCGAATTTGAGAGGTCAAATTGTATTTCTCATCTATAGGGAATTTGCCTGAAGCTTCAAAAATCAACTCTCCAAAATCCATCGCTGTATGCCAAATTCTCAGTTTTTCAAATTTGAAAGTTTCCATGTAAGTAAGGATAAAAGTCTGTTTAAAAATTTGATTATCAATTTAATAAATCAAGTGGTATTGTAAAACTATACAACGCATTCTATCAACTTCTAAACTTCC
>CALRRX020000355.1:0-4380 GCA_943370675.1 Reyranella massiliensis 521
CTCTGTAATCTAAATCTTGCACTTAGATTAGAATTAGAAACAGCATTGACGTTCAAAGAAACAGGAAAGGAATTGCCTGAAATACCCCCTGATAAATTACTAACGTCACGAGTAAACGCTAGTCGTTCAAGAAATGTGCCTGAAGTTGTTCCTGTTGAAGTGACTGTACCAGCCGAGCCTTGTGTTAATGAGAAGTCTCTTACAGCAGTATTTGTACCACTCTGCGTTTGCGTACTTTGAAGATAAAGTGTTGCTGTTTGCCCCCAAGAGCTACTCGAGCCCAGCAAAAAGACCAGTAAAAATACCGCCGAGAAGCACGACCGATTTAAAACGGCAAAGAATTGAAAATCCCAAGATATGTTATAAGTGAATTGTAAATTCACTTTGAAAGAAGACTCTTTCATGCTATTCAACCCTAGACTTTTCATTTCATTATTCGAAAAATTGGTTTGCTTTTCACTATGTCTTCTTGAAAAGATTGGCCTGATTCCTGAACATGCGAAGGCAAAAGATTTCACGAGGGACAGAAGCATCAATAAAAGCCCCCTTTCCCCCAAGGCAGCTTTCTGAAAAAAGGAATAAATGGTTGGTCTAGTGGACGTTTGGCTTGACATGAATCAGCTACTTGTTTTTGGGAAATCCATGAAAAAGAACCAACTTCAACTCTTTAATTTTTGGTACCTGAGTCTTATGGGTTTTTTCTCGATACGAAAGTACAATCTCTATTTTTAGCAACAAAAAAATGTATGCTAAGTGCATATTTATATATATAAAAAACACTTCCCTTCAGCCAAGCCAGTCACCTATTTTTCACAAAACCTCGAAATCAGCCGATTTAGCAAGTTTTACCTTTGTCACCTACTTTGAAAACTCGTTGTTTCAAAAATTGATTTTGATATTTTTCCTGTCCGAAAAAACTTTTCCAAAGTTTGAAACTTTGGAAAAGTTGGAGTGCCCGCCATCCGTCATTGCGAGAAGAGAGGCACGACCGACGAAGCAATCTTTTTCTATGCTTTCACCCAATCAAGGGATTCATTTCAATTGCGCTGGAAAATGATCTCTGTTCCAGAGCAACTTTACGTGTCCAGCGCTAGGGGTAGCTTTGACATGTTTTTCTACCAAGATTTTGCTCCTTCGGAGCAGTACCATCTGAACATAACACAGTACCAATGGCTATGTGAAATCTATGAGGCTACTGTGGTTTGATAATTTTCTTTGAATTTCAAGCAATATCCGACCCATTCAGGGTCTAGGGGAATCAGGGTGAAGATTTTCTCTACAGACATTAGATCCCTTTGGATCATTTTTTTCCATCTGTGCATCTGTGGCAAAGGCCAAGCTAGGTGGCCTACCCCCAACAGAGGCAATCGAAGGTGTTCAATGTTATGGATGTTCATTTCCATTGCGCTGGAATTAGATCTCTGTTCCAGAGCAACTTTACGTGTCCAGCGCTTGGGGTCGCTTTGACATGTTTTTCTACCAAGATTTTGATCCTACGGAGCAAGATTTAATGTTATCGCTTATTTAAAAAGCTTTAGCTTTTCCCCTCTCTGCGTCCTCCGCGCCCCAGCGGTGAGTTTCAAAAAGTAGTCTGAAAACGTGCGCTAATCGAGCATTTCATCCCAAAACCTTACTATCTCATCATTTTTCTTAAATTCCTTACCGAACCAAGCCACCAAGCACTTGAAAATCATCACACATCACCTCAGCGCCCTATTATTTTTAACAATCCTTTTCACCATCGGATGCAAACCCAGTTCGACTACCCATGATAGCGAATCGCCGACCGGATTTATCCTCAGCGAATCAGACCTTCCCGATTATGAGAAAGACCTAGACCATCAGGGGCTGTTGACCGCTTTGGATGACCGACACGATGAATCCATTCGCACCGGGGAGTACATTTACAACAACGTCTGCTTCAACTGTCACGGCAATCCCGATCAGGAAGGATCAATGCCAAATGCTTTCAAATTTTGGGAAGGTGAGTTTAAAGTTGGAAAAGACCCATATTCCATATACCAAACGCTCACTAGAGGCTATGGCTCCATGCCTCCGCAAGTCAACCTGACTCCTGTAGAAAAATACGACATAATCAATTACCTGAGAGAAACCTTTATCAAGGAGAAAAATCCACAGCAGTTTTTCCAAATCGATTCCACTTACCTAGCCAGTCTTCCCAAAGGAAGCACCACAGGCCCTGCTCCCAAAGAATTTAAGCCTTGGGCAGAAATGGACTACGGCAATTTCTTGATCAACACCTACGAACTGGCAGGCTTGGATGCTGCACCAAGAGAGCGGTCATCCGGCCCCTCTCCTCTTCCCGATGAAAATCTCATCAAGGCCAATTTTGCCTACAAAGGAATCGCTGTCAGGCTGGATCTTGGAAAAGGCGGAGTGGCTGCAGGCAAAGCTTGGATGCTATTTGACCATGATCTGATGCGTGTGGCGGGCGGCTGGACCGGGGAAGGTTTCATTGATTGGGAAGCCATTCTATTTAATGGAAAACATAATATTTCACCAAGGACAATTGGAGATCTTCATTTTTCGAATCCGGTAGCTCCTGCTTGGGCCAATCCTGAAACGGGAAAATTTGATGATCCTCGGTTCAAAGCCCGTGATGGAAGAAAATTTGGCCCTTTACCCAGAGCTTGGGCCCAATACAAAGGCCTCTATCAATTCAAGGATCGAACCATCATTTCCTACACTGTAGGAGGTTCAAAAGTTTTGGAATCATTTGGCTTGGAGACCTTGGAAAATCAGCCGGTATTCACGAGAACCCTGAACATTTCAGCTTCTACTAAGGCACTGAAAATGAGAATCGCTCCAAAGGGAACTTCTGTGGCATTGGTCGGAGAAGGTGCTGTTTTGAAAGAGGAAAACGGATTTTTCGTGATGGAGACTTCTCCTTCTAAAAGTCTTAAAATCAAAATTCTCATCGGGAAATACGGCATGAAAGGGCTTCAAGCCTATGCTAAAACCTCAAGTCCTCCTGAGGCACTAGAATCGATGATCAAAGGTGGCCCGGCAAGATATTCTCAAAAATTAACCTCCATTATCCAAAATGGAGATCAGGAAGGTCCTTTTCAGGTGGATATCATGAACCCGCCATTTGACAGCCCCTGGAAAAATCAATTCAGACTTAGCGGACTGGACTTTTTCAAAGATCCAAACAGAGGCGTAATCTGCTCTACGGATGGAGATGTTTGGTTGGTGGAAGGCTTTTTGGGAGATAGCGGGAAGCTTACCTGGCAGCGGATCGCCTCCGGACTGTTTCAGCCTTTAGGGATAAAAGTCATCAATGAGCAAATCTTCGTGACTTGTAGAGATCAGTTGGTCAAACTGCACGATTTCAACGGCGATCGCGAAACAGATTTTTATGAGGCCTTCAATAGTGATCACATGGTCACCGACCACTTTCATGAATTTGCCATGGGACTTCAGGCAGACAAGGAAGGGAATTTCTACTACGCCAAAAGTGCCCGACATGCCCGAGAAGCGTTGACTCCACAGCACGGCACCTTGATCAAAGTCAGTAAAGACGGTCAATCTTCAGAAATCATCGCCTCAGGATTCCGAGCTGCCAACGGAGTCTGCCTCAATCCTGACGGCACCTTTATCGTGACCGATCAGGAAGGTCATTGGAATCCCATGAACCGAATCAATTGGGTGAAAAAAGGAGGATTCTATGGGAACATGTTTGGCTTCAATCCTCCAGCGGACAGTACGGAGGCAGGGATGGAACAACCCTTAGTCTGGGTGGATCGGGAGCGGGACCAATCCCCATCCGAACTCCTTTGGGTGGAAAGCGAAAAATGGGGAGCTCTGAATGGCAAACTCTTGAATCTTTCCTATGGATACGGGAAAGTCTTTGTAGTGCCCTTCGAAAAAATCGGAAATCAGGTGCAGGGTGGAATTTTTGAATTGCCCGTTCCGAGATTTTCCACAGGTGTAATGCGAGGTAGATTCAATCCCGGAGACGGACAGTTGTATTTGTGCGGTCTTTCGGCTTGGGGATCCACGCAGCCGCAGTTGGGAGGGTTGTATCGGATACGAAAAGTGGATCAACCTATGGTCATTCCTGTTGGAATCAAAGCCACCAAACAAGGAATTGAACTGACTTTCACTGACGAAATAGATGCAAAAAGTGTGGCTGACACTGCTCGCTACACGGTTAAGACTTGGGATCTTTTGCGTTCTAGAAAGTATGGATCAAAGCACCTCAACGAGCAAACCTTAAAAGTCACCCAAGCTAAACTGGGTCAAGATAAAAAAACCATTCTACTCAGTATTCCTGATATCAAACCTACTTGGGGAATGGAAATTCAGTATCAGGTCAAGGACAAGAGAGGAACCATCCGGGAGGGATTGGTTCAGAAT
>CALRRX020000356.1:0-4375 GCA_943370675.1 Reyranella massiliensis 521
TGGTGTCGGTGATCGGGAGTTTCTAGAGCGAGCGATGCACAAGCTGATGCTGAACTTTACTTGGTGGGTCAACCGCAAAGACAGTGAAGGAAACAACATCTTCGAAGGAGGCTTCTTAGGTCTTGACAACATCTCTTTGTTTGATCGAAACCATGCCCAATACTACCAAGGCAAGTTGGAACAGGCTGATGGTACCTCATGGATGGCCATGTTTTCGCTTAATATGCTGCGTATTGCCTTAGACTTGTGCGAATACAATACGATTTATCAATTCAGCGCTACCAAGTTTTTGGAGCACTTCCTCTACATCGCAGGTGCGATGAACAATATCTCCTCAGAACACATTTCACTTTGGGACGACGAGGATAATTTCTTCTATGACATTTTCCACTATCAGGGAAAAGAGCCTAAAAAACTAAAAGTAAGGTCTATCGTAGGTTTGATCCCGCTGTTTGCTGTGGAGCCGATTCGGGAAGATCTGTTTGATAAACTGACCGAATTCAAAAAGCGCCTGGACTTTTTCCTTCGGGAAAAACCCAAACTCGCCGCCCTAGTCTCCAGCTGGATTCAGCCAGGTTACGACAAGCGTCGCTTGTTTTCATTACTTCGGGGCCATAGAATGAAAAGCGTCCTTCACCGCATGCTGAGTTCGGATGAGTTTCTGAGTGAGTTTGGCATCAGATCCCTTTCCAAATACCACGAGAAGCATCCCTACGCGATGAAGATCAACGGGGACACCCTTTCGATCAAATACACCCCTGGGGAATCCGATACTCGGATGTTTGGCGGCAACTCCAACTGGAGAGGACCGATCTGGTTTCCGATCAATTTCCTGATCATCGAATCCTTGAAAAAGTTTGACTACTACTACGGAGGAGACTTTTCCATCGAATACCCGACAGGTTCAGGTAATTTCCTGACCATGGACATCATTGCCAAGGAGCTTTCGCTGCGTTGCATGAAGATCTTCATGCGAAATGAAAACGGCGATCGCCCAGTCTATGGAAATCAGCGCAAATTCCAAGAAGATCCCCACTTCAAAGATTACATCCTGTTTTATGAGTATTTCCATGGAGATACCGGCAAAGGACTTGGCGCTTCCCACCAAACCGGTTGGACAGCTTTGGTGGCCGAGATGATTCACAAGTATTACAAACCTTCCTACGGGCACAAGGATGTCACTTCTCCCCTATTTAGAAGCTAATCGGATCGAAGCGGGCTGCGATGAAGTCGGAAGGGGCTGCCTGGCTGGACCAGTGGTCGCCGCCTCGGTCATTTTACCTCAGGATTACCATAATCCTTGGATCAATGACTCCAAAAAGCTTAGCAAAAGCAACCGGGAAGAACTCATTTCCGAAATCAAGGAGAAGTCCTTGGCTTGGGCGATTGCCGAAGCCAGTGTGGAAGAAATTGATCAGATCAATATCCTACATGCTTCCTTTCTTGCCATGAAGCGGGCGGTACTTCAGCTGAACCTTGCGCCTGAGCATTTGCTGATCGATGGAAATCGCTGGAAGTCTGACCTCAAGCTGCCATACACCTGTGTGATTAAAGGGGACGGAAAATTTGCATCCATTGCAGCAGCTTCCATCTTAGCCAAGGTCTATCGGGATGAGCTGATGGAAAAATTGGCTGTGGATTTCCCCCATTACGCTTGGGAGCGAAATGCAGGATACCCTACCAAAGCCCACCGAGACGGAATCCAAACCTACGGCAGCACCATATGGCACCGAAAAAGCTTTCAGCTTTTACCAAGTCAATTGGGACTTGATTTATAACCAATTAAAAAGCCTCCAAAGAATCTCTGGAGGCTTTCCGTTTATTTTAAGGGCAAATTAATTCTTAATGCGTTCAAAGATCAGCTTGCCGGTATTGGCATTTTTGCTGATGGGTTGTAGGACGAGTTTTTCAGGAGTCAGCTCGACGATCTGAGCAAGTCTATCTCCTTTTTCATCGTGAATCAGCAGGATATTCCCATTACTCAGCCCTACTTTGGCTTCCTTGCGGACAATCGTCTGATCCTGGAATTCGATGTATTTCAGATTCCCTCCTTCCAAAAATTCATAGACCGTATTTTCCAGTCTAAACTTGATTCGAGCATCCATGCTTGCACGTTGGGCAGGTGATGCATTTTGATACTGCGGAGAATAGACGATTTTTTCCATTCCGTCAAAATGAACCAGTTGCCAGGAGCCAACCAATTCTTTATAATCGACTTGGAAGAAAGCAGTCCAAGTAGTCACCACTGACAAACAAATCGCAAGAAATACAGAAATTTTCATGAGCCTGATGGGGCAATTATTTTGCCAAAAAAAGAGGCTGAAGAATGAATCTCCAGCCTCTTTTGTGATTAGTACAAACGCCCATCAACTCATCTCTTTCATCTCTCCCACCACCTTGGTGATGGTTTGCTTGGCATCACCGAAGAGCATCAGACAGTTTGGATAGCCAAAAAGCTCATTTTCGATACCGGCATAGCCTTTACCCATACTTCGTTTGGAGACGATGACGGTTCGGGCTTTGTCTGCATTCAAGATCGGCATACCGTAAATCGGGCTGGCAGGATTGGTTCGTGCAGCCGGGTTGACTACGTCATTCGCCCCTACTACAAACACCAAATCAGTATTTGGAAAGTCATCATTGATGGATTCCATCTCAATGAGCTTATCGTAGCTAATATTGGCTTCTGCCAAAAGCACATTCATGTGACCTGGCATACGACCCGCCACGGGGTGAATGGCAAACCGGAAGTCGATATTTCTTTTTTCACATTGCTCCATCAATTCACGGATCACGTGCTGTGCTTGGGCTACAGCCATTCCATAGCCAGGAACAACAATTACCGAAGAAGCCGAATCAAAAAGCATCGCCGCTTCTTCCACTCCTACTTCCTTGATGACAATCTGCGGTCCGTCAGCTGCTGGTCCAGCGACTGTCTGTCCAAATCCTCCCAAAAGCACATTTGTCAAGGATCGATTCATGGCTTTACACATGATCTGCGTAAGGATGATTCCAGAAGCACCCACCAAGGATCCGGCGACAATCAACACGTTATTATTGAGAATAAAGCCCGTTGCACAGGCAGCCATCCCAGAGTAGGAATTGAGCAAGGAGATCACCACCGGCATATCCGCTCCTCCAATTGGAATTACGGTTAAAATTCCCAGCAACAGCGAAATGACCACCAACACAAGAATAAACATCAAGTTGGTAGGATCCAGAAAAACCAAAACAGAAGCAATCACAAATCCAATCAAAAGAACAAGGTTGAGCAAATGCTGACCCGTGAAGGTAATCGGCTGACCACTGACTTTACCATCCAATTTTAGATAAGCGATCATAGAACCAGTGAAGGTCACCCCTCCGATTAAAACGGATAGGATGATGCTCGTCAAATTGACCGCGTCAAGGGAATCGATAGAGGTCTCGCTTTTCAAGAAATAATCCGACAAGGCAACTGCAAAGGATGCCAAGCCCCCAAACCCATTAAACAAAGCGACCATTTCGGGTATTTTGGTCATCGGCACTTTGGTGGCATAGTATAATCCAATGGCACTACCAAGCACGATACAGGCTATGATCTCTGTAAAGGTGACCACATTGATCGTGAGTAACGTGGCCACGATTGCCAGTAACATCCCCACAGCAGAAAGCACATTGCCCCTACGGGCATCTTTGGTCTTTCCCAAGTACTTGATGCCTAAAATAAAGAGCACAGAGGCTACTAAATAGGCGATTTCTATTGCAGTGCTCATTTCTTCTTAAACATTTTTAGCATACGATCTGTGACAGCATATCCTCCGACCACATTGATGGTAGCGAGTACAAGTGCTGCCATTCCAAGCCATTTGCTGAGGGTGGTATATCCCATTTCATTGCAGGCAATTAAAGCACCTACGATAGTAATCCCCGAAATCGCATTAGACCCTGACATCAACGGGGTATGCAGCGTGGGAGGTACTTTAGAAATCAGTTCAAAGCCCAGATAACTTGCCAGAACCAGAATGTAAATCAAAATGATGAGAGCAGATATAGTCATTTGAAAAGGGTCTATTTGGTAAGAATACTTTTTGTGAACGGGTGAATCAACTCGCCTGCATGGGTTATCACAACTCCTTTTGTGATTTCCTCCTCAAGGTCCAGTTGAAGGCCATCTTTGTTGACAAGATGAAGCAGAAGCGTACTGATGTTGGTCGCATATAGGTTACTCGCATTGATTGGCAAGAGAGAAGGTAGATTTGACTCTCCGACCAGGGTTACTCCATGCTTTACCACGGTTTTATTCTTTTCTGATATGGCACAGTTTCCTCCCGACTCTACCGCCATATCCACGATGACAGAGCCCATTTTCATACTTTTCACCATGTCCTCAGTA
>CALRRX020000357.1:0-4356 GCA_943370675.1 Reyranella massiliensis 521
GTAGAACCTCTTTAACGAAAAACTGGAGCTCTTCGGAATGAATTTGTCCTGAAACCCAAACCCCTCCAAAAGGCAGGTTTGGGAGTGAAACAGCTTCACCATTTTGTAGAATGACCATTTTTAAAATGGCTTTTTCTTTTTCTTTTTTAAGTAACCGAAAAGTCAAATGCTGTGAATCAGCAGCGGAATCTAGCTTCAGCAAAAAGTAAGCATGATCAATCGGAGCAGATTCTAAGGTCTGAACTTTAACGTACATTTTCTCTAAGTCTTTCAAAATGAACTTTATCTCTGATATAATCCTCTTCTGAAAATTCCCTGTCAGAGAGCCCAAGAACTACGGCATCTTTTCCACAAACCACTTCTACCCAGTTAAGGGCCGGTATGTAGATTCCCTCCGATGGCTTACCGAGGCTGAAAGTGTGGGTTTTACCATCTAGACTCAAGACATTGACTTTCGCATCACCGGCGAGAATCACCAAGACTTGACACTCTTGCCAATGAGCATGAGCCCCTCTAATATCCCCCTCTGCCATTCCCGTGATCCAAAAACAACGATGAATCCCATTCTGAAACAGCGATTTATCTTCCCAAAAATGAACAGATCCATGATGACTTATTACGCCGGGGATATCTATTCGGACGGGATAGTTTACGCTAATTTCCTTTGGAAAATCAAAATACTCCATGCCTAAAATTAAGAGAAATCAAGCTAAGAAGCGGTTAGCCAAAAGTTAATTTTCTATTTTCAAGGCCCCTAAGCCAAGCCCAAATGAGTAAGCTATTAGACCAAGACGCATTTTTAACTGTTTCTCAAAAGAGTGCGGGGCTATACAAGGATAAGGGAAGCAAGTTTTTATATTTTTCATTCCCTGTAGAAACTGAAGAAGAAATCAAAACTGAATTGGCCAGCCTGAGAAAAATCTATTTTGACGCTACTCACCACTGTTATGCATGGGTTTTAGGACCGAAAGGAACTCAATTTAGGGCCAATGATGATGGCGAGCCCAACCATTCTGCTGGAGATCCTATTTTGGGACAGATTCGTTCTCATCAACTCACGAATGTTCTTATTGTCGTAGTCCGATATTTCGGCGGAACCAAACTAGGTGTAAGTGGTCTCATCCAAGCCTACAAAACCTCTGCAGCATTGGCAATAGAGGAAAATGAGATCATCGAAAAAAGGGTAATGGAGGAGTTATTCATCCAATTTGGCTATCCTCAAATGAATGAAGTCATGAAAATCGTCAAGGCGGAAAACTTGAATATCAAAAGTCAGGAACTTGGGTTGGATTGCCTTTTGAAATTAGAGTTGCGGATGGGAATCCTCGAACAAGTCACTGAAAAGCTCAAGGACATTGAGGGGCTAGTAATTAAA
Source organism: Reyranella massiliensis 521 (assembly GCA_943370675.1). Lineage (GTDB taxonomy): Bacteria > Bacteroidota > Bacteroidia > Cytophagales > Cyclobacteriaceae > Algoriphagus. The sequence continues at coordinate 1,376 of CALRRX020000357.1, forward strand.
TCCGATTAAAAAGCTCATCCAAGTACCCTTCTTCTCGAAGCACTTGAAACACTTCCAAACAAGCCCAAGCATCCGTAGCAGCATAGCGAAGCTGCTTTTCTGTAAGCTTTTCAGCTTCCCAGTTGGAAACTTGCTCGGTCTTGGAAATCCTCATTTTAAGAACCATTCCACAAAGGTTTCTCACGCCTACATTATGAAATCCCACTTTTTTCAACTCATCATTCAGATCAAAGAAAGATTGTGGGTAAAAGGAATCGGTGAGTTTTCGTAGCGCTTTGAGATCATCATGAACTGCCGCGCCTACCTTTACCAAATTCTCTTTCTCTAGGAGATTTCTCAAGGGAGGTGGAAATCCAACCTGATGAAGGCGAAATAGGAATGCTTGCTCAGAGGTAGATAATTGAAGCAGAGACACATGATTAAACTGCCCTTTACGAAAGGAGGGCTTAGTCTCAGTATCGAAACCTATGATTCGCTGGTCTTCCAAAAAATCAACTGCTTCCTCCACTTGGTCAGCACGGTCAATCACATAGATTTTTCCTTCAAATTGACCTAAGGGCAATTCGTTTATCTCTTCTTTGGTAATGCTAAATGGGATCATACCAACTCTTCTTCCGGCTCGTAATAGGTGATTCCCAAATTGAAATAACCGTACAAAATGGTCATTAATGGGCTAATAATATTAAAAAAGCAATAAGGAGCATAAGTCAAAGTCGCTACGCCCAAAACAGAGGCTTGAGTGGCCCCGCAAGTATTCCATGGCACCAAAACAGAGGTCACTGTGGCTGAATCCTCTAAGGTTCTACTCAGATTTTCAGGTTTCAAACCTCTTTTTCGATACACATCAGCATACATTCTACCCGGCACTAATATCGCCAAATACTGATCTGAAGTGGTTATGTTGAAAAAGATACAGGTCGCAGCTGTAGCTGCAATCAAGGAGCCCACTCGGTGAACCTTTCGGATTATAGCTTCAGCCAATACTTTTAGCATGCCACTCTCTTCCATTATTCCACCAAAAACCATCGCGCAGATAATCAGCCAAATCGTGTTCAGCATTCCTCCCATTCCCCTAGTCACCAGTAGTTCATTGACAATGTCATTGGAGGTAATGACGCCGATTTCCCCAAAAAGAGCCATCATTACCGATTTGAAACCCAGGTAAGAGTAGGCCCCCTCTTCTGAAGCCACTTCTTTGATGATCTCCGGTTGGAAAATCAATGCAAAAACACCACCTAAAAGTGTTCCTGTAAGCAAGGCCGGCAGAGCGGGTACCTTTTTCACAATCATCACTAAAACCACCGCTGGCACGATAAATAGCAACGGATTGATATTGAATTTGGAAGAGATGACCTGTGAGATGGTCTTTACATCCTCCACACTTCCAGCAGTCTCGTAGTTTAAACCAATGATAATGAAGATGATCAAGGTGATGAGCATGGTAGGCACAGTAGTTTTGGCCATGTGCCTTATATGAGTAAAAAGATCTGTACCAGCCATTGCCGGTGCTAGATTAGTTGTGTCAGAAAGTGGTGACATTTTGTCTCCAAAGTAAGCTCCTGAAATAATGGCACCGGCGATAATTCCTTCTTCAAATCCCAATGCCTTTCCGATTCCCAAAAGTGCTACACCCACCGTAGCTACAGTGGTCCAGCTACTCCCTGTAGCGGTGGAGACGATGGCACTTATAAAACATGCCGCAAATAGGAAAATAACAGGACTCAATACCATCAGTCCATAATAAATCATCGCAGGAACAATCCCACTGAGTAGCCAAGTACCCGCCAAAGCACCGATCAAAAACAGGATCAAAATGCTACTCATGGCAGAACTGATACTTTTCACAATCCCTTCCTGAAGTGTGTCCCAACTGTAACCCAATCTAAAAACAGCAATTGAAGCTGCCACTGTAGCGGAAAGGATCAAAACAATTTGACTAGATCCTGATAATCCGTCTGTTCCAAAAATTCGAATGTTTATAATCAACAAAACAATCAAAAAAACTAAGGGAATCAGTGCATCATACACTTTGGGAGCTTTGGGCATTCCTTTCATTCAGTCAATATTGGTAAGTAAAATAGGCTTGAATCTAAAGAAAAAAAACCAATTACATGTCCGAAAGTAGTTCTGCGAGCTCTTTTCCGACTTGCCACCCAATCGCCACTCCCATTCCTCCCAATCGGACCGCAACAGCAGTCCTTGGGCCAATTTGCTGGATAATAGGAGATTTCTTAGGCCCAAAAGCCATGATTCCAGTCCATTCCATTTCCCATTCCACTTCATGATTTGGCAAAATCACCTCCTTTGCCAATCGATCTAAATGGGATCTGATTGCTGGATTGATACCAAACTCTGTAGTGTTCTCTCCTTTAAAATCCATGTTTCTCGCCCCTCCTAATAAAAGACGTCCATCGACCTCTCTAAAATACACATAGCCTTTATCCATGTGAAATGCCCCTTTCCAAGGAATATCAAGCTCCAGAGGCTTACTGATTAAAACCAGTCCTCGACCGGGCTCCATTGGACAGTCCTTCCACAGTTTTTGGGTAAAAGCATTCGTACAGACAGCGATTTTTCCTGCTTTAAATTCGAGTTCATTCTTTGCTGAAACTCCCACCGCTTTGATACTTCCGGTTTCTTGATCCATTTCTTCGACCGATATCCCCGTGAGAATTTTTATTCCCATTCTACCGGCTTTTTCCCAAAGTGAATTCAAATAGGCAGCAGGGTCGAGCTCACCTTCAAATCTATTTTTGATGACTGCTCTGACTCGTGCGGAAAACCCAAACTTGAGTGGATTTTTGACTAGGGAGAAAACCTCTTTCTTGAATACCTTTTTCAGAAGGTGATTGATTTCACCGATTTGTTCGATGGCCTTGAGCGAGTCCTGATCAAGGATCTCATAACCATTGCGATGCTGGTAGCGCAAGGCTTTTTCCCCAAATTGTTTTTTGATCTGCCTTAGTCCATGAAATCTTTTT
>CALRRX020000358.1:0-4355 GCA_943370675.1 Reyranella massiliensis 521
AAAGAAGGGCAGGAGATAGTCCGAGGTCTGCAAAACTCATAGTGTGGAATTTATGCAAAGGTAGGATAAGTAAGCTTATGAGTGGTTTTTTCCTTTCGTGTGAGGCATCGACCGTATTCCAGAGAATCTACCCAATCAAAGGTTTAGCCTTGTATTTCAGCGCAATAAAAACCAATTTAGAAACATACTGTTAAATGGACTTTCTAGAGAATTTTCATTTCCCCAAAAGACCTAAAATACCTTGATTATATGTTCAGAAGTGCGTTGTGGAGCGGTGTAGTTGGTGTGTTGTTTTTAGTTTCCTGCAAAGATCCCGGGCCTCTACCTGAGACTCCGGATAGTCCAGTCCGAACTCCCGAAGAGGAGCTAAAGACCTTTCAGATTGAGCCGGGTTTTGAGGTACAACTGGTAGCAGCTGAACCTCTGGTGGAGGCGCCTGTGCACATCCAGTTTGATGCAGACGGCAGAATGTGGGTGCTAGAGATGAGAGGATATATGAATGACATCGAAGGTTCCGAAGAGAAGCTTCCGGTGGGATCTGTCGCCATTTTGGAGGATACTGATGCGGATGGACAAATGGATAAGCGTACCGTCTACTTGGATTCGCTGATCATGCCCCGTTCTTTAGGATTCTATAAAAATGGTGCGCTCATCGCTGAAGACAATGCCCTCTGGTGGACGGAGGATACGGATGGAGATTGGAAGGCAGATGTCAAGACCATAGTTGATTCAACTTACTCTGCAAATGGCCTCCCAGAGCATACCGACAATGGCTTTGTACGAAATGCTGACAATTGGTATTACAGTGCCAAATCCCGCCTTCGCTATCGAAATGTCGAGGGAACTTGGGTGCGAGATTCCACCGAGTTTCGCGGTCAATGGGGAATCACTCAGGATGACAAAGGCCGATTGATCTACAATTACAACTGGTCTCAGCTACATGGAGACTTGGTTCCAGCGAATTATTTATCCCGAAATAAAAACCACAAACCATCGACTGGGATCGACCACGGCTATACGATCGACAGAAAAGTATTCCCAATTCGCTCCAATCTGGCGGTCAACCGTGGATACATTCCCGGTACCTTGGATTCTGCCAATCGGCTGCAAGAGTTTACTTCAGCCTGCTCACCCACGATCTACAGAAGTCGCCTTTTTCCGGAGGAATACTATGGAAATGTCTTTGTGATGGAAAACGCCGGCAACTTGGTCAAGCGAAATATGGTGAAGGAAAATGGCCTTTTGCTGGAGGCCTTTGACCCAAATCCCGGTAAGGAATTTTTTGCTTCTACAGACGAGCGATTCCGCCCGGTCCATGGTGCAGTTGGGCCTGATGGCGGGCTTTACATCGTGGATATGTACCAAGGTATTGTGCAGCACACAGCCTACATGACGGATTACCTTCGGGAAAAAACACTGGAGCGAAAACTTGAAGCTCCAGGACATATGGGGCGTATTTGGAGAATTGTGCCCAAAGGATTTGATCCTGTAGCTTCACCCAAATTGTCTCAAGCAAGTACAGAGGAATTGGTAGCCTATCTTTCCCATTCCGACGGTTGGTATCGGGATCAGGCCCAGCGGCTATTGGTAGAAAAGGCAGATCCGAGTTCCATTGCTCTTTTAGAGAAGTTGGTAAAAAGCCAAGATTCTGAATTGGCCTCATTTCACGCGCTATGGACCTTGGAGGGAATGGGAAAAATCAATCCATCATTTCTCTTTTCTATTCTAAAAGATCCAAGCGATCTCGTAAAAAGTACGGCCATAAGACAGCTGGAAAAGTTGGTAGGTACGCAACCTGAAGTTCAGGAACGATTGGGGAATGAATTGGTAACAGTGGCCAATGGTGCGTCTGAATTTCTCGCACTACAGATTGGGTTGAGTGCAGAAGCCCTTTCGTCGAATGCTCGATTGACAGTCTTGAAATCAATTGTAGAAAAATACGGCGAACAGGCACTGATCAGAGATGCAGTCATGAGCAGCTTGGGAGACCTGGAATGGGACTTTTTGCAGGGGATTTTGATGGATGCCAACTGGCAGACTCAGGAGGCTAATCGAGAGATTTTCATGGAAATGCTTACTGCTGCGATTCTGAAAAAAGGCGATTCTGAAGAGATTTCTCAACTTTTGACACAAATCGATCAGCCAACTTTAACTTGGAAAGAGCAAGTAATCCTAAATGGTCTTGCCATCAAAGCAGGAGATATCGAAGAGGCAGGGAGTATTCGTTTTGCTGCAAAGCCATCTCTTTTCTCTCGCACCGATTTACCGCTGGATGATACCCGAAAAAATATGTTGCTTCGGGTATTTACCTGGCCTGGATACAAACCCATGGTCGCAAATGCTTCCGGTTCTTCACTGGATGAAAATGGGCTCAAGCTTTTTTCCGAGGGAAGACAAAAATATCTTGCGACTTGCTCGGGATGTCATGGAAATAACGGTAAAGGCGCCGCTCGCTTGGGGCCTCCATTGGCGGGCTCGGAGTGGGTGCTGGGAGATGAAGTTAGGCTAAGTTTGATTCTGCTACATGGTATTGAAGGGCCGATTGAAGTAGCAGGTAAAAAGTACGATGCTCCGGAAATTTTGCCTGTCATGCCTTCACACTCTACCATGGATGACCGAAGCATCGCGGCAATTTTGACCTATATCCGAAATGAATGGGGCAATCAAGCGCCTGCTGTCACGGGAAGAACAGTTGGCTCTACCCGCGTCCTCAATCAAGGTCGTGTCTATCCTTGGTCTGCTGCTGAGTTGAATGCACATATTCAAAAGCTAGCCTCTACACCCAAACCCTAACCCAAAATCCCCGCCTATGAAATCCCTACCTCAGCACCTTGAATCTACTTCCGGAAGGAGGGATTTTCTTAAAAAGTCAGCCTTGGCTGCGGCAGCGCTGGCTTGGCCATTTTCGCCCTTACCTGAGAGTTTGAGGGGAGTGTCAATGGGTGTGGTGGTTCATTCCTATGGGATGCGCTGGGGATCGAAGGTAGAAAGTGCCAAGTATCCCGGTTTTACTGATGCCCTTGATTTGATGAGACATTGCCACTCGATTGGGGCGGGAGGGATTCAGACTATGGTTGGAGGCTGGGCCGAGGATTTTGCCAAAAAGGTCAGAGACGAGCGGGAAAAGCTTGGGATGTATCTGGAAGGAAGCATTGGCTTGCCAAAAGATTCCTCGGATTTGGATCGCTTTGAAAAGGAAATTCGCATGGCTAAAGAAGCTGGCGCAACTGTTCTACGTACAGTTTGCTTAAGTGGGAGACGGTATGAAAATTTTAAAACCGAGGCAGAATGGACTGCTTTCAAAGAAAACTCATTGAAATCCATCCAGCTCGCCGAACCCATTGTCCGAAAGCATCAAGTCAAATTAGCTATAGAAAATCATAAAGACTGGAAAGCTGCTGAACTCGCCCAAATCATCCAAAACCTGAGCAGTGGATGGGTGGGGGTGACCTTGGATTTTGGGAATAATGTGTCTTTGCTGGAGGATCCCATGGACGTCATTCGGACTTTGGCTCCTTTTGCCTTTTCCACGCATGTGAAAGACATGGGGATAAAACCTTACAACAAAGGATTTTTACTTTCTGAAGTGGAGTTGGGGAAAGGAATTGTGGACCTGAAATCAGCTGTAAAACTTTGTAAAAAATATAATCCACAAATGATGTTTAGTCTTGAAATGATCACCCGAGATCCTTTGGAGATTCCTTGCTTGGAGAAAAGCTATTGGGTGACGTTCGAAGAAGATAAAGAAAAAGGTCTGACTGAAATCTTTAAAATGGTTCGAGATCGGTCTTTTTTAGGGGAACTGCCCTCCATCAAAAATCTTAATCCTGAAGAGCGCTTGGCATTCGAAGAAGAAAACGTGGTAAAGTGCCTTGCTTTTTCCAAAACCCAACTTTCTCTTTAAGTTCATAGAATAAATAATCCAATAAAGAACCTATAAATCTTTAATTTCCCATCTCATCGGACACCTGACATCCGACATCGGACCAGTTAAATCTTCCGTCTTCCGTCTTCGGTCTCCCTAACTTCTTACCAAAATGTCCTCCCTCGACTTCTCCCAACTCCCCGGTCTTTCCATTTTTTCACTCAAAGGCAAATCTGCCATTATCACAGGCGGCACCAAAGGCCTCGGTTTGGCGATGGCTGCCGGACTTGCCTCCGCAGGCGCTAACGTGCTTTTGGTCTCACGAAAAGCTTCCGACGGGAATCAGGCGGCGGCTGAAATCGCTGCTCAGTATGGAGTAAAAGCGTTGACTTTCGCGGCGGATGTAGCCAATCAGGCAGGAATGGAAGCCATGGCAAAGTCTGCACAAGAAGCCTTTGGTAGCATCGATGTGTTGATCAATTCAGCTGGA
>CALRRX020000359.1:0-4307 GCA_943370675.1 Reyranella massiliensis 521
ACTTTGTCATAAGAAGCCACGGTACCCAAAAGGATATTCAGCGTGTTGCTATTTGCTTCTGTCAATCTTGGATCAGCAGGACCTCTTACAGTAGCTACTAGCTTTGGTGTAACCCCATCAGCTTCAAAGCCTGAACCCTTCTGATACAATGTCCATGGTGTCTCCCAACGCTTGTTAAACTGCATGGTCTTATCAATCGCACCTGTACCGGTGATTTTCAATCCTTCAATACCAGGTACTTTGATTTCGATCGTACCATTGGTCTGGAAGTAATCTCTGGTGTCGCGGTCATAGCCTGTTGCATTGGTCGTGATTACAACTGGGTTTTCCCCGTTTTCGATATCAGGTCCTGGTAGACCATTTGGCCAGAAAGCTGGCTGATTTGGCTTACCTCTCATCTGCATTCTGAAGATTGCACCTGCACCTCTGGTTGGGAAGAATCTGGATTCTTCACGACCCAAAATACCCAAACCAACTTTCACATATTTATTGACTGTTGCGTCAAGGTTCATTCGGATGTCATACTGCTTAAATCCTGTTGCAGACTGCTTGTAGTATCCATCCTGATCCTGATAGCCAATGGAAGTCATGTATTTCACATTGTCATTACCACCAACCAATTGAGCATTGACTCTGGTCTGAGGAGACCATGTTTTCAAAGTTGACTTATACCAATCGGTGTTAGGATAGTTCCATGGATCTGAACCGTTTCTGTAAAGCTCCAATTCGTTAGGTAAGTAAGGGGCCTTACGAACCACACCATTTGGTCTGGTGAATGTTCCCGCTGTTTTGTAAGCTTGATTTGCAGCAGCCCATTCTCCAACAGGAAGTGCGTAGATATCAAGGTCATTGAGCATTTCGGCATACTGGGCAGCATTAGCCAAATCAGGGATAACAGTAGGTTGAGCTGCTCCCTGGTTGACTTGGAAGGTAAATTCTGGCTTTCCGCTTTTGCCTCTTTTAGTTGTCACGAGAATTACACCGTTAGCGGCTCGTGAACCATAGATGGCTGCGGATGCATCCTTCAATACGGAGATACTTTCGATGTCATTTGGATTCAAGCGATCAATACCACCGGCACGTGCAGGGATACCATCGATTACGATCAAGGCATCATTGTTACCCAAAGTATTTGATCCACGGATTCGAATACTAGATCCGTCATATCCAGGCTCGCCACTTCTGTTTACAGCTACCACACCAGGCATACGGCCTGCGATGGAGTTGGAAAGGTTCATAGCAGGGGACTTGGCAAGCTCACCGCCCTTTACCGAGGCAACTGAACCTGTGATTGTTTCCTTCTTTTGCTCACCATAACCTACCACAATAACCTCTTGCAGAGACTTCGTATCTGGTTTAAGCGTGATGGAAACATTGCTTTGAGAGCCTACGGCTACTTCCTGAGACTCAAAGCCGATAAATGAAAATACCAGAACTGCAGCATCAGAAGGAACTGAGATTCTGAAGTTACCATCTACATCGGTAACTGTACCCGTGGTAGTCCCTTTTACTAAAATGGACACACCCGGGAGAGGGAAGTTATCTTCCCCCGAAAGCACTACGCCAGACACCTGTCGGGACTGGGCCATCACCGCACCTAAACATATTAGGTACGTGAAAAGAGTCAGGGCAAATAGCCTGACTGCGGTACTAAACTTCATAGGCAGTTTGGGTTAATTTTGACTAACCCTAATTTCAAACGATCCCAAGAATTTAGACCAACTGTTTTTTGCCCAAAACTGACTGTTTTATAGCGTTTATATTAATGGAAAGTAAAATTTATAGGTGAATCAAAGAATGTTTAAGATTGAACCCGCATTTATTCAACAAAAAAATAAATTTTTGAAACAAACTTTTGCTAGTTAATTACTATAAAAATTATTATTGCCTCCAAGCGCTATTCTTTGAAATTTTCTATTTCAAAATTGCACTTAGGCTTACTATATGATTTAAGATTAGCTGACCCCAAAAAGGAGTGATGTAGGGTTCCTTACAAAAAAGTTTTCCTCTTAAGGATAAATACCCTAGCCCCAAAATCCCGAACTACAATCTTTTAACTACTTCCTTTTTTTGAATCCTCACAGACCACATCCCCCTCAGGTCTCCTTCTTTATGGCCTTTAGCCTGGTCATTAGGATAAAGCTGATCAAGTTTTGCTTGAGTTTCTTTACTGATTTCTTTTCCAGGCTCTCCATGACAGCTTAAGCACATCCCATTTGGGATGACAATGGGCTTGGTATAGAGTAAGACTTCACCGTTTTCAAATTTTTGGATATTCGGATCGCTTTTGATGCCGTTTTCTGCATTGTATTCATACGCTTCCAAAATGGGTCGCTCCTCTTCAGTTGGCAAATCTGCTGCATTCCTCGCTCGATTTGAAGTCCTTTTGATCTGAACCGAATAAACTTTGCCCAATTCAGTTAAGATGGGCAAGGCATTTACATTGCAAAAATCTATTGCGCCCGGAATTCCCTGTTCTGAAATTGCCTTTTGCAAATTTGATATCAATTGCTTTTGCGCCTCCTGGGTTAGTGAATCTCCCCAAATCATGGCTTCTTGGATGATTTCCGCTTCGGTGACACGTTTGACCTCCATATTTCGGTTTACTTCTTCAAAAGTCTCTTTCGAGACCCGCTCTTGGGGTCCACATGAGACTATAAGAATCATACTTGCAAAGACCAGTTGGGAGATTTTCATGATGTATAGGGATAGTTCTATTAAATCAAATCGAATTTAGAAGGCAAAGTTCTGTTAATTACCCAATTCTTGTTCTTAATTTACTTCCTAAATAATTCAAATCTCCAAGGAATTATATTTAGCCTTATTTCAAAAGGATGAAAAAACTTCTAGCTGCTATACTTTTTTCCTTATGTGCAATCAGCCTTTCCCAAGGTCAAACTTGGACAAGAATGCAGGGCTGGGGGCTGGACTTAGAGGCAAGTCACTGGGTAACCAATCAAAAAGTGTTTGCAGTAGGAGAAAATCTTATCATCTATTCTGAAAACGCCGGAAGTACTTGGACAGAAGTAGGACAGGAATTTGGGGTAAGATTGAATGACATCACTTTTTCCAATGAATCCATGGGAATCGCGGTGGGTGAATTAGGCTCCATCTATAAAACAACGGATGGAGGGAAAACGTGGACAAAAATTTCATCCGGCACCGTTAAGAATCTAAACAGCGTCATATCTGTAGGTAGTAACCAGCTATTCGCATCCGGTGAAGATGGCACCCTCCTCAGTTCGGCAGACTCAGGAGCTACATGGAGTTTGACTAGTACCAACACGACGCTTGATTTTCAGGAGATCATTTTTGTAAATGAAAACTTGGGCTTTATCGCAGCCGAAGGAGGTAATGTTTTCAGATCCTCAAACAAAGGTGTCTCATGGGAAAAAATTCAGCTTTCTACCGCTAGAAATCTAAATGGCATTTTATTCACAAGTACCTTGATCGGATATGTCGTAGGTGATCAAGGCACATTTTTCAGGACTGCAGACGGTGGAACTACTTGGACAGCCATCGCAAGCAATGTCACTTCTAAACTCAAAAAAGTTGCCGCAAGCCCTGTAGACAATAGGATCTTAATAGCGGTAGGCGAACAGGCTACACTTATCAGATCTGCTAATTCGGGCACTAATTTCGGAACCATAAACTTAGGAGCTGGCAACGTAAGGAACCTCAATCATCTTGGGTTTATTCCTACGACCAATACATTATTTGCTTTTGGTCAAAATGGATACATCATTACCTCCGCCAATGCAGGAACCAACTGGACCACTAGACAGGCAGGAGTCAGGAATGACTTTTCCTCGACAGATTTCAAATCTAATACCATAGGATTCCTCTCTGGCAAAAACGGAGAATTCTATGTGACTACCAATGGAGGAGTCTCTTTGATCAGCAGGCCTCTGCCTGAAAAAATCGACATACACACTATTGATTTTTGGAATACTGGATTTGGATATGCATCGTCCGGGTCAGGCAAAATGTATCGTACAGCAAATTCCGGTTCTACATGGGTACCTGTGCCTTCGAGTACTCCAAACAAGATCACAGGATTTTACCTATTTGCTCCCTCTGTATTATATATCTCTGGCACAAAAGGGTATGTTTCCAGGTCTTTTGACTCCGGCGTTACCTGGGATCAATCCATCAATACTGGAGTCACTGATGATTTAGCAGACTTGACTTATTTTGATTTCGTTTTCGGTTTTGCCATTGGAAAAAACGGACAGATAATCAGAACTGCCGGTGGGACAATTTGGGAAACTAAACCTAAGCTTACCAATGAAGATCTAAATGCTTTA
>CALRRX020000360.1:0-4274 GCA_943370675.1 Reyranella massiliensis 521
TATTGAGGAATCTGTTTCTGAGTTTATCCGAAAAAACTCCAAGGCGACCATCAGCTCGGATGGATTGATCGGTAACAAGATCATTGTCATTTACGGAGGAAGTACGGATTATCCGGTAGTCGAAGAGGGTGACAGGCTAGAGGCGGTGATGCCTTTGGACACAGACAAAATGATGGAGACGCTACAGGAAAACAACAAAAACCTTGTCGATATTACCAATGACTTGAAGTTGTTGACTGGAAAGTTAGCGGCAGGTGAGGGCATCGTAGGTGCGGTGATGACTGATTCTACTTTGGCCAAAAACTTTAGAACCATCCTATCCAACTTGGAAAGAGCCTCAACCAACAGCAACAAAATGATTGCTGACTTGAATACGTTTAGCTCCAAATTGAATCAAAAAGGAAATATGCTCAATGATTTGGTCACAGATCAGACTATCGTTCCTGATTTGAAAGCAACCATGGAGAACCTAAAGGCAACCAGTGCCAATACCGAGGTCCTTACCAAAGAATTTAAAGCAATCACAGACAAGTTGAACTCCAAGGAAAATTCCTTTGGTATGCTGTTGAATGATCCTGAGTTTGCCAAGTCTCTCAAGAGTACTCTTGAAAACACAGATTCTGCAACCTATAACCTTAACAAGGGAATGGAAGCTTTGGAATACACTTGGCCTTTTAACAAAGGATTTAAGCGGAAAGCCAAAGCAGAAGGCAAGCCTACCGGAAATTAACCGCTGCCTAATTGCAAAGAACCCTGAGGAAATCCCGTTTTTCTCAGGGTTTTTTCTTTGTTTAAAAATCCGATCCTAGGTTTCAGATATTCCGAAATGAAAAGCTAATTCAGTTTTCATCTTTGCTTTTACCCCATTTTCGCATTCATCTTACTAAAGCCAAGGATAAAGCTTATTTTTGCCAAAACCTTATTACCTAGACTTCATGAATACCATCAATCCTACTTCTACTCCAGCTTGGGGTAGATTAGTTTCACTTCAGGAAAAGTACAAGCAACTAACCATAAAGTCACTTTTTGAAAAATCCGAACGCTTCGAGCGCTACAGCCTTCAATTGGAAGACGTACTGGTCGATTACTCCAAAAATCGTATCAACGGGGAGATTTTTTCTGCTTTGATGGATTTGGCGAGAGAGACGGACCTCCACCAAGCCATCGAAAGCATGTTTTCGGGAGAAGCCATCAACCAAACCGAAAATCGAGCAGTTCTTCATACCGCCCTCCGCAATCGCTCCAATCATCCTGTCTATGTAGACAAGAAAGATGTCATGCCTGAGATCAATGCTGTTTTAGCACAAATGAAAGGCTTTGCGGATCAAATCCATGGAGGTACTTGGCTTGGCTACACTGGTAAACCAATCAAATCACTCGTTAATATCGGTATCGGTGGCTCTGATTTAGGTCCAGTGATGGTCACCGAAGCCTTGAAACCCTTCCAAAATCCAGAGTTGGAGATCTTTTTTGTCTCCAATGTAGACGGTACGCATATCGCTGAAACACTTAAGAAAGTCGATCCGGAAACCACCCTGTTCTTCATTGCCTCCAAGACCTTTACCACTCAGGAGACGATGACCAATGCGCATACGGCCAGAGCTTGGTTTTTGGAGAAGGCCAAAGACGAGTCCGCGGTTGCCAAGCATTTTGTGGCGCTTTCCACCAATGCCAAGGCTGTTTCAGCTTTTGGGATAGATACCAACAATATGTTTGCGTTTTGGGATTGGGTAGGAGGACGCTACTCCCTTTGGTCCGCTATTGGGTTGCCAATTGCCTGTGTGATCGGATTTGAAAATTTTGAAAAACTTCTGGATGGTGCCTATTCCATGGATGAGCATTTCCGCCATTCTACGTTCGAGCGTAATATCCCTGTGGTATTGGCTCTGATCGGGATTTGGAATACCAATTTTCTAGGAGCAGCCTCTGAGGCCATTCTTCCTTATGACCAATACCTGCATCGCTTTGCAGCGTATTTCCAGCAGGGAAATATGGAAAGTAACGGAAAGTATGTGACCCGGACTGGAGAAAAGGTGAATTATTCGACAGGACCGATCATTTGGGGTGAACCTGGGACTAATGGGCAACATGCTTTTTATCAACTTATCCATCAAGGCACGCATTTGATTCCTTGCGACTTCATCGCACCTGCCATTTCACATAATCCTATCGGTGATCACCATCAGAAGCTTCTTTCCAACTTTTTTGCACAGACCGAAGCACTCATGAAGGGTAAATCCCTCGAGGAAGTCAAAGAGGAAATGAAAAAGGCCGGAAAACCGGAGGCTGAAATTGAGCATATCGCTCCTCATCGGGTTTTTGAAGGCAATCGCCCAACCAATTCTATTTTGGTGAAAAAGATTACTCCCTACACTTTAGGTCAACTGATTGCCATGTACGAACACAAAATCTTCGTACAGGGTGTTATTTGGAATATTTTCAGCTTTGATCAGTGGGGAGTCGAGTTAGGAAAGGTGCTCGCCAATGGCATTCTTCCTGAGCTAGGTGGTCATGAAGAAGTCACCTCTCATGACAGCTCTACCAATGGATTAATCAATGCATACAAGGCCATGAGAAACTAGGATTAAGGAATAAAAATCCCGTTCCAATCCAATTCAAACATTCTCGGGGGAGTGCTGCTGCCAGCGATGCTTAGCGACTCCCCCGAGATTTTTGTTTCCAGTCCACCCATAAACGTGATGCCTTCGGTTTGGCCAACATTAAGCGGACTACCAATGAAAAACGGGTAGCCTTTTACTGAAGAAAGGGAGGCTCCATTAAAATTTGGAATGCCCCAAACAAAGGCCCGAGAGGAGATTCCTTTGTTTTCATATCCGATCAGTACCAAATTTTTTCCATCAGCAGTTACATCTGCACCTGTGATCAACCCCTGAGTATCCATCTCTCCGGACAATGTGGCGATTTGCTTGCCGGCATCGACACTCAAGGTGTACTGTTTGGTTTTGGAATCTGTCCAATTTTTGGAGAAAAGGTGGAGTTTACCATTGGCAAAAGCCATTGCCTCACAATCGAAATTGTGTGAATTGGCTGAAAAGGTAAACTGGCTCTGATCGCTGAAGGTAAACTCGATGAGTTGTGGCTGTACCTTGGTTTGATTCATCAGATCAGTAATTGAAACCTTCAAAATTCGAAGGTCTTTTCTATTACCCAGGTTATTGCCAAAGTCTCCGATGAATAAATGAGTGGGACTGACCGCCAAGTCTTCCCAATCGATTTTGCTGACACCTTCCACGGTAATGGTACGGATTAGCACACCTGTTTGAGGATTGAGTTCATAGATTTCGGCGGCATTTCCACCATCGTTGATAGAAAAAAGTTTTCCTTGAATCCATGCCAATCCTGAAGTCTCCCGCTGACTTTGAGGTAAGTCCAAAGGTCGAAAAGGAAATAGCTCAGTTGGGTAACCCTCCGCCGAAAGTGTAAAAGTCCGCTGGTTCAGATTAAAGTCCTTGTTGATAAACTGATCAGGATCTGTGTCTCCTGATATTCTAAATTGAAATTGAGCATGAGAAAACCCCGAATTGGTAACCGGTAGCCTGATTTTCTTGCTACCCGGAAGAGGTACATCCACTTTCAGGGAAGTTTCCTTGTGATATACATAGTAAAAACCTGATTTTTCAAAAAGTGGGAAAGCTGTCGTTCCCGGTATTGAAGGTGGGATTGGGACATTCCTTTTGGAAAATGTAAGGAGCCCATAGGTGGAATACCCTTTCAGTTTGAGGTCTAAGGTAGAAGCACCGACTTGAACATCTCCGCTCACCGTGATTGGTAGCTCGGCTGAAATTGGATTGGCACTCGAGGAGGTTCCTTGGTAGGTGTAAGCACCTTCAGGAATGTCTAGGGAATAAGTTTTTGAAAAGTCGTTGGGGTTGACCTTCAGATTATAGGTTTTACCATCAACATTATTTTTAAAAGTAACCTGAAGATCAGTGGCAAAAAGATGCTGCCAACTGACACTTGCATTGGTGCGCCCATTTGGAATGGTACCTGATACTAGTTCTATTCCGGTCACATTTATTTTGGTTTGGGAGCTCTTTGGCTTTTCATCTTCCTTACAGGAAAAAAGTATGAAAATCAGCATCAGAGCAGTCCAGTAAACTCCCAAATGCGGTTTGTTGAAAAAGTTGGCTCTCATCATAATTCTACTTCTAGGATACTTACAAATATAATCTCTTTATCCACCCTTTATTTCAAACAATATCATAACCCATCTGTTAGATCAACAAAACTTCCTGAGGTATGAAAGAACTGTT
>CALRRX020000361.1:0-4255 GCA_943370675.1 Reyranella massiliensis 521
CCTACTATCAGGTAATCGTATTTTTTGGTGGACAAAGGGAAATTGAATTCAGGTGATTTACTACAGTAAAGTAGCTAGCGGAAAACTCTTGACTAAAGAATCACTCCTAAAAAATACAAGAAATACTCGGCTGTTGCCAAGTTGGGTAATTTCCAATTTTCAAGGGTTTCTCAAGAAATGGTGCTATTCAGCTTTTTGATCAGCTCTGGGATTTCTTTGGACTTCATGGATTCGATGAATTTTAGAGCCTCGGGACTGTCACTGAAAAAGTCTTGCAGTTTCTTTCTCCAATTTCCAATCGCGTGGGTGGTTACTTCAAGGTATTCTCCATTAGGTTTGAAAATGGCATAATGATAGTCGTCGCTTTCAGCCAGGTAATTTGAGTAAAGCTTGAAATTGGGTCCACTTTCTTTGAGAACGAAAAAACCACTGTTCCATTTCTTTGGGAGTTCCACAAATCTGTATTCCTGCTTTACTCCTAAAATTTCAAACCCAAAGGATTGAATTTGTTTAGTTTCTGCTTCGTAGATGGTTTCTTCTCCATTTTCATTGATTAAGACCAGGTTGTTATAGCCTGTCACCTTCTTTTTTCCGGCTAGTTTGATGGTACATTTTACCGTATCCTGACCCGTCAGGACTAGGTAACCTTCTGCTGTGACTTGCGCTTTAGCTGTCAAGATTAGCCCAAAGAGGACTAAAGAAAGTAGAACTCTTTTCATATTAGGGTTGAGAAAATATTCTGAAAAACACCAAAAGTAAAAGATTGTTGGAGGGTTTTTCAATGAAATTCGACTCAAAAAAAAGTCTATATTCTAGCGATTGTAATCCTGAAAGTTGGCTTAAAGAGTTAGGCTTGCCGGCTTTTTTCGGGATCTGTGGACAATAGACCGTTGTCTTTGGACGATTATCCTCCATTCAAAAATCCCACCCATTGAAATGGGTGTAGGTAATCGATTTTTCCCAACACCCCACCTTAGTTCTCCACCCGTTCGGTGACTTGAAAATACCCGATTCTGCCGCTTCGGCATTCTAGCAGCACTGCGCCACCCACATGCTTGTTTACTTCTTTTTTCAACTGGTCCAGGGTGTGAATTCTTCGGTTATTGGCTTTGATGATCAATTCGCCAATGGGCCATTCCATCTGGTCTGCTTGTGTTCCTTGGTAGATGTGAGTCACGACCAGCTCGGGTTTTTCCTGATCGATGGTCTGCAACATGTCCAGTTGGGCGGTAGGATCTACTTCCTGTATGGCTTGGATGATTTCAAAACTCAGCGGCTGCACAATCATCCCGAATAGGTCGAGGTAGATTCTGTCATTCAAAATCGGAATGGAAGTGATGCCTTTCTCCGGATTTCTCATGGCTATCGCCTTTGTCTTATGAATCACCCCAGCTCTGCTATAAACGATCTCCGTGGACTCGCCGATGGGCACCAGCTTGATCACATCAAAAATATTTTTGTGCCGGTACAGTCCTTCCTTGCCGATGACTATTCCATGTCGATCAAACTCCACCTTGTTGATCGAAAGGATCACATCCATGGGTCTGATTTGGGCAGTATCTAAGAATCCTTTCGGAAGTACTTTGGACACGATTACTCCCTTGGCTTGGGACTGCTTGAGTAATGGGTTAAAGTTTTCGGCATTCTTCTGCACTTTTCCTCCGAGGTCGGCAAAGTGAGGTTCATTGAGCAGGAGGAGGTTTTCGATGATGATTTTCACAAAGCTGGCGGGGGTGATGAATCCGATATTTTCCGCATCCATCATCACCGCCGTATTCAGTCCTACCACCTTGCCTTCTTCGTTGATGCTTGGCCCTCCGGAGTTTCCCGGATTAATGGCTGCATTGGTGACAAATCTCTCGGTACTGTACTCCGATCCGGAGATGAAATTAGTGATCTCACCTCCGGTTATGTTTGGTTCAACCATTCCCATGGGATACCCGATGGCTTTGATAGCCTCACCGCGGGAAGGACTTTTGCCTTCCTTGAGTTCTAGGTATTCGATGTCTTGGATGGCCAGCTTTTTAAATCTGAGCAATTCTTTTTCCGTCAGTCTGATCAAGGCCACATCCGGCTCCAGCTGCTTGACTAATCCTACCACTTCTGCCTCAAACCGTTCCTCGCTGGTCAGCATAGAGCTGATTTCCACTTTGACGGCATTCCGCACGACATGGGCATTGGTCACTATATATCCCTCAAGGTCTTTGTATTTCACAAAAAATCCCGATCCTGACCACACGCCGGGGATTTTGATGGAAGGATTCAAAATGGATTGGATATCCTCTTCGATATAGCCCTCTACTAGGATCTGCACCACACCGCTCATCATCCGGCTAGCGCTATGGTTCAGCTTATGTTTTGTCTTTGACATAGATTATTAAAAATAAGGATTTCTGGGAAAGGGCTTTTGAAATCTTCGAGGGAAAAAGGTTGGTTTTTGGAAACTCTAATGAATTAAAGAATGATTCAAACTTAAACTTCAAACACAAGCATCCAGCCTAAAAGTGTGGAAGAAATCAGAAAAGCATACAGAAAAAGGGAGTTGAGTTTGAACTTTGACTTGGCCCAGAAATAGAAAGAAGCTATAGGAATTCCAAAGGCTAAAGCCAAAAACGGAAGCCAAAGCAATTCATAAACAGCACCCAAAACTCCAATTTGATAGATGTCTATAAGTTTGGATAGAGACCAAAAGCCTGTAGATCCCAGACTGAGGAAAAAGAGGATTTGCCTGGTTTTTTGAAAAGTAGGTGTAGGCGTTTGGCTCATACCTAAAAGTTAGCGAAAAGCTGGGGGAATTTTTTGAAAGCATTTGTTTGTTGGTTTGCCAAAATCTTCGAAATCCGCTTATCTGAGCCTATTCTTATCGATAGTACGCTTCAGGTCGGAGGATTAAATCCTTTTCTAATTAGCTTGATGTCAGAAAGATTTTGTGTAAAGTGGTTTCAGGTAAAAAATATCTTCCATTGAGATTTCCCAATCACCAGAGAACTTTTAGTCCAATTTCCCGATAGCGTTGGATGTTTTCATCCGCTGTGATAAAAGTCAGACCATGGCTTAGCGCTTGCCAAATCAGCATTCGGTCAAAAGGATCTTTATGAATCGAAGCATCGAGTTGATAGATTGTCAGCGCATCCTCCATGTTTAAATCCAATTCCTCGAAATCAAAGTATTGGTCAAATCCTGCTTTCAGTAGTTCTGGATTATGGCCTTTTAAGTCCAGTTTTCCCGATTGGAATTTTAGACCGATTTCCCATAAACTTACAGCGCTCAAAAAAATCTCATTTTTTGAATCAAGTAGAATCTTTTTTGCCGCTTTACTGAGTTTGTGGTCTTCGTAGGCTAGCCATAAGATGACATGGGTGTCGAGCAGGTATTTCATAGCCCAAACTCTTCTATTTCTTGTTCAGACCAGTGAAGGTCTTCTTGGTTGATGTTTGTTCCTTGCGTATTGAAAAATCCGAGGGTCCGCTTGATGGGTTTTTCAGGTTCCAGGTTTTTGCCAAAATAACCGACTAAGTCACCTGACTTACCCTTGATGACCTTGATGGTTACGCCATTTTTGATGAGTTCAACTACTTCGGAAAACCTCGCCTTAAACTCTCCAATATGCATGGTCAGTGTCATAGTTGTCTGATTTTAAGCCAAGTTAGGATTAACTTGACAAGTTGTCAAGAAAAACTTTTTTGGCAAAAGGAGATCCGAAGGATTGGCATTTTTCATGACCTCTGGTGACTGAAAGGAGCCGGAGGCAAATAGGAAAATAGTTCTGTGGTGCCCCGAAGAGGTGATTCTATGAAGCAAAAGATCAATTCAACCCATTCAGTGTTCATGTTTTTTGCATAGTGGCTTTACCACAGGCTTCACCCGAAGATAGGAAGGATTGGTCTCCTTTGGAGCTGAGTTCCCCTCTAGGTATCGTCAACTAGCCATTTGGAATGGGGAAAGTGAATTACTCCCGACAGCTGTTGGGATTCGTTTGGATAGAATAGGATTTTGGAAAGTAAGCCTTTGGTAGCGGCAAGCTACAATCCTACTGGGGTTTTTGTGTTAGGTATATTAATCCTAGGTAATGAAAGAATACCAATTGCAAATTGGAAGGGATATGAGGGTGGAATTGCAAATTCCACCCAGCCTCCAATTGAACTTCACAGGTGCTATACAGAAGCTACATTAAGATGGGGATACCTGGTTTACATATTGGGACTTTTGTGACATTTGGAACAAAGTCCTAAATGTCACAAAAGTCCCAAATACT
>CALRRX020000362.1:0-4248 GCA_943370675.1 Reyranella massiliensis 521
AAGGGCGAGCCAGGATTACACGTTATGCAGCCGGTTAAGAGCCCCTTTTCTCGGGACTTCGTCACCCCTCCGATGACATAGGGAGTCGTCCCTGAAGCAGCGATTCCAATCACGGTATCCAACTCTGAAAATCCATACGCCTGAATATCATTCCAAGCCTGGGACGGATCATCCTCGGCATTTTCCACGGCTTTACGGATCGCAGCATCGCCTCCTGCAATCAATCCGATGACCCAATCGTGAGGCACTCCGTAAGTCGGCGGGCACTCAGAGGCGTCCAAAATCCCCAATCTTCCACTTGTGCCTGCCCCGATGTAAAAAAGCCGACCGCCTTCCTTCATTCTTGGCACAATTTGCTCGACCAAGGCCGAGATCGCTCCCAATTTTTCCTTTACAGCAGGTGCTACTTTATGATCTTCAGAATTAATATTCTGAAGCAATTCCATCACCTCCATTTGCTCGAGGTTTTGATAGTGGGAGCTGCTTTCGGTTACCTTGTTCATAATTTTTCCTGGTGGTAAAGTGTCAGTCCGGCTATGGGACTTTCGATGATAATGTGGACTTGGATGCCTGTATCAAAGGCTGCTTTTCTCAAAATATCACTGTTGTAAAAAGCAATCGAACCCACAAAACTCACAGGTTTGCTTTGGTAATCTTCATATTTACAGACATGCTTGGCAAAAAAGTCCCGAAAAGCCTGATAAAACAGTCCATAGCAATACGGGTCGGCTTTGTGCTCGGTAATAAACCTGCAAAAACTAGCCATATACCTGCTAGGATAAGGCTGTCGGTACACATGATCCTGAATGATGTTCTGACTGATGTGAAAACGTTCGATAGCTGCCTCTCGGATTTTCTGAGGCATTTCTTCATGAATAAAATCCTGAAGAAACTTCCGCCCCACATAGCATCCCCCACCTTCATCTCCCAAAATGTATCCCGCTGCAGGTCTCGTGGCAATGATTTTTTCTCCATCGTAATCGCAGCTATTGGACCCGGTACCCAAAATACAGGCAATTCCAGGCTTATGTCCACAGGTGGCATGAGCGGCTGCAGCTAGATCATGATCTATGTGAATTTCAGCCACAGGAAAAATAGTGCGCAACGCATTCTTCACTTCTTCCTTACGCTCAGGAGCGGCACATCCTGCTCCATAGTAATAGATCTGGTTGATTTCCCCTGAAAGATTGATCAAGAAATCTTCTCTCATCTGGATAGCCATCTCTTCTGAAGTCATGTAGTAGGGATTAAAACCTACTCCACGATGTTGACTGATTTGGCCATTTTTGTGAATTACTCTCCAGTCGGTTTTGCTGGAACCGCTATCTGCGATCAAAATCATGCTATTCGAGTTGGCCTATAGCCGTAAATTTTTCAAATACTTTTTCTGTATGGGGTGCGTCTGCCAGCTCTTCAGTCAGGTCTTGACCCGCCCAGTGCTCGTAATGTTTCCCATTTTTCCACAATCTGGAACTACTCACCTCATAAATAATCCCACGGAAAGCTACCCAAATCTCAGGCCTATCTTGCCCATTTCTAAGGGCCAACTGCTGCTTGGTATAGACCTTCATCAGGACAATTTAATCTGTGCATTAATCCAGCGCTCCGGAATCTCTCCTTTTTGGGCCAATTGGTAATCAGCATAGCTACAAGGTACTGTGCTCACCCGGTCAAAGCGAAAGGTTTCGTGGTGAGGGATTTCCATCCACCATTTGCCACTTCGCTTACTTTTATAAAAAACCAGCGTGTTAGGTTTGGTATCAAGAGAGACCGTGTACTTGATGTAGTCTGCACTTTTGAACGAAAGGCTGTCCTTTCTGCTGTAAAATCCTTCGATAAAGTACCAAATCATGACCGCGGCAACCTTTGCTGTCTTATTATTGGCATCGTCGAAATAGGGATCGTATCCATAGACCCCGAAGGAGCTCAATTTTTCATTTGTTCCAGCAAACCAAGCAATCTGGCAGGCCTCCTCCCCGGTTAAGCCAAAAGGCTGGGCGTCCACTGCACCGGGTGCCACGGAAGATTGGATCGCACATAGGTCAAAACTCATCAAATCCGCATCACGGATCAGCGGCTCAATTTCTTTGAAATTATCTCTGATTTGCCCCAGTCTGATGTGGTCAAAGTATAGTTTTTCAAGAACATTGACCAAAGTCGAGTCCACCAAAAAACTCTGATAGGCAAGGTGAGTATTCGAAAACAAAAAATTGGGTTGGTGCAACACGATTTCTTGTGTGTGTCTGTCACTTTCGGGACCAGACTCTTCCATGTCGATTTTTGCGTCCACCGTCACCATGGTGATGAGTTTTTTCATCTTTTGGTAAGAAAGGTATTGCCCGTAATCCAAGTCGTGTGAGCCTCCAAAGAAAATGGGCAATACCTGATGCTTCATCAAATAATCCCCCACTTGACGGATATTCTGATAGGTATCATTGAGTGATTCTCCTGAAATCAAATCTCCCAAATCGGCAATTTTATAAGGGATAGGACCTTTCTTCAACTCATACAGCTTTTCTCTGATTTCAGAGCTCCCTCGCTCCATGCTTTCAGCACGTTTGGCACCACGGCTCTCCTTCAAGCCAATCAAGGCTATATGCGTGTTTTTCAGGTCAGGGAATTCGTCTTGAAATATGGAAATATGACTGCAGAAGGAGTTTTCCTGGTAGTTTTTCTCAAAGAGAAAAGATGCCACAGGCTCAAAAAAGGATTGAAGATTCATAGTGGGTGTTTGTGATACTGAAATAAACAAAAATGGTACTAAACAAAAAATCCTGCCGAAGCAGGATTCTTGTTTTGATTAACCACCGAAGTCGTCAAATCTGATATTTTCTTTTGGAATACCCATGTCATCGAGAAGCTTCAATACAGCTGAGTTCATCAATGGAGGACCGCAGAGGTAATATTCAACATCATCTGGCTCAGGATGATTCTTCAGATAATTGTCAAATAATACCTGGTGAATAAATCCTACATATCCGTCAGCTTCTTTGTCATCAAGAGACTTTTTGATTTTCCAGTTGTCTTCAGGAAGAGGCTCGGAAAGTCCAATGTGGAAATTGAAATTCGGGAACTCTTTCTCGATTTCTCTGAAATGAGGAACGTAGAACAACTCTTTCTTAGAACGACCACCGTACCAGTAGGATACTTTTCTGTGCGTCTTTTCTGTATGGAATAGATGGAAGATTTGCGCTCTCAAAGGAGCCATACCTGCACCACCACCGATGTAGACCATTTCTCTTTCGGTCGGGTTGATGTGGAATTCTCCATAAGGACCAGAGATTGTTACTTTGTCACCTGGCTTTCTACCAAACACATAAGAAGAACAAACACCTGGATTTACATCCATCCATCTGTTGTTAGCTCTATCCCATGGCGGAGTAGCGATACGGATAGTCAACATGACGATGTTACCTTCAGCAGGGTGGTTGGCCATGGAGTAGGCACGGAAGAGAGGCTCGTCATTTTTCATGACCAAAGACCATAGGCCGAACTTATCCCAATCACTCTTGTACACGTCAGCAGGGTGACCCAATTCAGGATGTGGAGTGATATCCATATCCTTAAAGTTTACCGTGATGGCAGGTACATCAATCTGAATATATCCTCCAGCTTCAAAGTGAAGTGTCTCCCCTTCAGGAAGTTTAACTTTAAATTCTTTGATAAAGGTGGATACGTTGTAATTGGAGATTACTTCGCATTCCCACTTCTTGATACCGAAGATTTCTTCAGGTACACGGATTTTCATGTCCTGCTTTACCTTTACCTGACATGCCAATCTTACTTTACCTTGCTGTTCGGCTCGGCTAAGGTGACCGACTTCAGTAGGAAGCACGTCTCCACCTCCATCTTCTACCACACACTTGCACATTGCACAAGTACCACCTCCACCGCAAGCGGAAGGAAGAAAAATCTTTTGATTACCTAAAGTGGAGAGCAAGCTTGTTCCCGCAGAAGCGATAACAGGATTGCTTTCATCCCCATTGATGATAATCTTGACATCCCCTGAGTTGACCAGCTTGGACTGGGCAAACAAGAGGATAAAAACCAGTAGCAGGATAATTATCGTGAATGCTACAATGGACGTAATAATTACAGAACCCATGAAATTTTGGTTTAACTTTTCGTAGGAATTAGCCCTTTTTTGGGAGCACAAATATATTTATTAATCAATAAAACAGGCCAAAAGAGATTTCAATTTTGGCTTGAATTCAAGATAGATTTTGATAGAGTAACTGATTAATTGTT
>CALRRX020000363.1:0-4247 GCA_943370675.1 Reyranella massiliensis 521
TCCACCTTGTTTTTGACGGCCTCATCGATGATTTTTTGTGCATCCACCATCACACCGAGGTCGATGATCTGATAGCTATTGCAAGCCAAAACCACCCCTACGATATTTTTCCCAATATCATGAACATCTCCTTTGACGGTGGCCAGTAAGATTTTTTTCAAAGAGGAAGCTTCCTGACCTTCTTCTGGAAGAGGCATGAATGGCTCTAAGTAAGCTACCGCCTTCTTCATTACACGGGCAGACTTCACCACCTGAGGAAGGAACATTTTCCCCTCTCCAAATAGATCACCCACCACATTCATTCCATCCATCAATGGACCTTCAATCACCTTCAAGGGATTGACGAGTTCGAGTCGGGCAGCTTCGGTGTCTTCTATGATAAAGTCCAAAATTCCTTTCACCAGCGCATGTTCGATACGTTTAGACACAGGCGATGATCTCCAAGCTTCATTTACTACCTCCTTTTTATCAGCAGCTTTTACCGTTTCAGCAAAATCCAACAGGCGCTCAGTTGCATCTTCCCTACGGTCAAAAAGCACATCCTCCACTCGATCCAGAAGGTCTTTGGGAATGTCCGCATAGACTTCCAGCATGGTTGGATTCACAATACCCATGTCCATGCCATGATGAATCGCATGGTAAAGAAATGCCGCATGCATGGCTTCCCTCACCCGATCATTTCCCCTGAAAGAGAAGGAAACGTTACTTACTCCTCCACTGACTTTGGCACCTGGGAGGTTTTCTTTGATCCATTTGGTTGAGAGGAAAAAGTCAAGCGCATTTCTGCGATGCTCTTCCATACCTGTAGCCACAGGGAAAATATTCGGATCAAAAATGATATCCTGAGGATTGAATTTGACCTGGTCTACCAAGATTCGGTAGCTGCGTTCACAGATTTCCTTTCTTCGCTCATAGGTATCCGCCTGTCCTTTTTCATCAAAGGCCATCACGACTACTGCTGCTCCAAACTTCTTAATCGTTTTGGCCTGCTGGATAAATTCCGCCTCCCCATTTTTCAATGAAATGGAATTGACAATACCCTTTCCTTGTACACATTTCAAACCTGCCACGATGATGCTCCACTTGGAGCTGTCGATCATGATCGGAATACGGCTGATTTCAGGTTCGGAAGCGATCAGGTTCAGGAATTTCACCATGGCAAATTCCCCATCGAGCATCCCTTCGTCCATACACACATCTAGCACCTGAGCTCCGCCTCTCACCTGATCCAAGGCAATCTCCAAAGCTTCGTCGTAATTACCGCTCAGGATCAGACGGGCAAATTTCTTCGAACCGGTGATATTGGTTCGTTCACCGATATTAACAAAATTGATAGTAGGTGTAAAAACCAAGGGCTCCAGCCCTGATAGTTTCAAATAATCCTGCTTAGGCATTGCTTCCCTCCTCTTCTAGTTCTTCTTCGATTTTTCTAGGCTTAAATTCTGCAGCCATTTTGGCCAAAGCCTTGATGTGATCAGGAGTTGTTCCGCAGCATCCACCAAGGATATTTAGCATTCCTTCCTTCAAAAAGTCACGGACCTGATCTGCCATTTCATTGGCTCCTTGGTCATAGGCACCAAATTCATTTGGCAAACCTGCATTGGGGTAAGCGGAAACATAGAATGGAGCTTTTTGAGCAAGAACCTTAAGGTAAGGCCTCAATTCTTTTGCTCCTAAAGCACAATTAAGTCCAACGGAAAGTAAAGGCACATGTGAAACGGAGATCAAGAAGGCTTCAGTCGTCTGACCAGAGAGTGTTCTCCCAGAAGCATCTGTAATTGTACCCGAAATCATAATGGGCACCCCTCCTTCTTTTGGATCAAGCGGAATTCCACGCTCCTCATAAACTTCCTGCACTGCATAAAGTGCAGCCTTGGCATTGAGCGTATCAAAAATGGTTTCGATCAAAAGGATATCAGAACCACCATCAAGCAATCCTCGGACTTGCTCAGCATATGCTTCTGCGAGTTGGTCAAAAGTGATCGCGCGATAACCAGGATCATTGACATCAGGAGAGATTGAAGCTGTACGGTTGGTGGGACCCAATGCGCCCGCTACAAAACGAGGCTTGGAAGGATCATTTGCCGTAAACTCATCTGCCACTTCACGAGCCAATTTGGCTGACTGAAAGTTGATCTGATAAGCCAAATAGGACAATCCGTAATCTTCCTGAGCGATGGTAGTCCCTGAAAAAGTATTGGTTTCGATGATATCGGCACCTGCTTCCAAGTATTCTTTATGAATAGCCTTGATGATATCAGGTCTGCTCAAGGAAAGTAGATCGTTGTTTCCCTTTAGCGATTTGGGATGATCCTTCAACTCAGGTGTTCTGAAATCTTCCTCCGAAAGTTTGTATCGCTGAATCATGGTACCCATGGCTCCATCGAGGATCAAGATTCGGTTTTTAATGGATTGAAGGAGAGTTTCCGTTCGGTTTTGCATCTTTTATTTAGTCAATTCAAAAAGCCAATCGAGCAAAACACGGAGAAAAGTACTTTGATATTCTTTTTCCGCTCATCTATTTCCGGCATATCCGGAACGGGAGTTAGCACCTTGCTTACAGGTTGCTAAGACGTCGCAGGGCCCTTCCCTCGGTCTTTCTCGATAAGCCAAGGCAAAAGTAATATCTAATCTTCAATAAACAGGTGATTTAGGGGACAAAATGAAAATTCCTGAACGGTTTTTTTGAAAAAACAAAAGCTTTTCAACCTTATGGCCTTAAGCCTATTCCAAAGGTTAAAAAAGGAGCAGACATGTAGTCATTCATTGCTAATCCACCCAATTTATATCCGGGTAACCCTGCTTCATAGCCTGCAGTTGCAGAAATGACCAAATCAAAGAACTTCCGTTCCGTCATCGGAATTCCGTACTCGAAAAGAATCTCAGGCTTCGCCATCAAACCTGTAGTTCTTAGATATCCGTCAAAATACCGCTGCTCGAAAAGCTCTGGAAAATCGGGTTTATCATTTGAAGAGAGCGTGTATCTAAGATTACCAAATCCCAGACCTGCCATCGCTCCAATCGCAAAATTTTGGTACTGAAAAAACTTATACCCAGCATTGCCATAGACACGAAGGCTGTTGAGGCTGTGAGTTTGGGAATTGCTGGCGCGACCGTCCATCGCCAGATTAAAGACATCTACTCCATAAAGCAACCCGTCAGTCTCCCCGAGAATTCTCAAACCCCAATTACTGGGTTTTCCCTGCAGAGGTTGGTATCCATTTTCTTCCAAAACCGCATTGAATTGATCAGGAGAGGCAAAATGAATCCCTCTGATCAGAGAAATGCCGATGGTGGCGTCCTTATAGAAAAAATTACGGTCAGGTAAAGAAATCCCCGCCCCAACTCTTACGAATGCGCCTGCCTGAGCATTGTCAAAGGCAAGTCCATTCATGGACCAACTACCTTCAAATGGGCTGAATGAATAGCCGACCTTAGCTAAAATCTCCAAAGACTCTTTTCTACCTGGCAGGTCAAAATCATAACTGGCTTGGAAGCCTATCTCTGTCAAAAAATCCCCAAAACCACTGGTTCCTTTTTGGATGTCATTTTTTCGGAGGATAAATCCTTCTTCGGGGTCTTGTAAAAAAGACTCAAGTGAATTTTCCTGCTCCGAAGGGAGCATCTGAAAATTCATATAGCCCATACCGAGCGACATGTAATGAATCAACTGAAACTTCCCTTCCTCTGTTAAGGAGTATCCCACATTAAGCAGCGCTCGAGAGGTTCGATATTTGATCTCAAACTGATCGAAATCACTTTTCTTACTTTGATGCTGAGACAGTTCAAATCCGACTACAAAATCATTGATTCTGGTTTGGTAGCCCAGACCATAGCTCCGATACCTATTGCGGAGCGGAGACAAGCCTCGGTCTGAAAGCAGTTCGTTAAACTGTCTGATTTTTGCACCAGAACTACCCGTGAAGCCATAAAACGAGGATCTTTTTTCCATAAGTTTTTGCGCTTGGACAGAATAGGCAAGAACGAATGTCAAAAAAACAGGAATTATACGCTTGAGGTAATTCATTGACTTGGTTTAAAATGGCAAGCCTTTAAAGGCCTTTTCCTTCTTGGCAAAATTAATGCTAAACCAAAATTCAACCCTGATCTTTTGAATTCAAAACCTTACTAATTTTCTCATAAAGCACCTCTGGGGAAAATGGCTTTGGTACAAAATCATCAAATCCAGCTTGATTCAATTCATCCTTTACTTCATTGTAGGAAGCAGCAGTCAATGCTAAAATCGG
>CALRRX020000364.1:0-4239 GCA_943370675.1 Reyranella massiliensis 521
AACTCAAAAATGAAATCAATCAATACATCCATTATTACAACCATAATCGGATTAAATCCAACCTAAATGGAAAAAGCCCGGTACAATACCGAGCTCTTTCTCTAAATTTAAATCATTCTTAACCGTCCAACTTTTGGGGGCTAGTCCAAAAAGAGTGGCTTTTTTTTTAGGTTGAGGACAGTCATTTTTCTAACTACGTGGTAAATTCAGCTAGCAATTCCAGCTTTTATTTAGCGGTGAAAGGTTTGAATCGAAAAGTTGAAAAAACCGCTTAGTGCGTTTATAATCATCAATTTGATTACCAAAATCATTTTAAAATTTTAAATAATATAAGATACACTTTTATAATTTTTTTTCATAACTTATTCACCGATTAAGATTTGCCCCAAATGATCTATCTGAAAAAGTCCAGCCACTTGCTTTGGACAATCTCTCTTTTTGCAGTATTCAGCTGTGCTGAAAAAAACACTGAAACCATGGACCTAGCCAGTGGTGATCAGATCAGCTACAATTTCCATATCCGGCCTATCCTTTCGGACAAATGCTTTGCCTGTCACGGGCCTGATGCAAATAAAAGGGAAGCCGATTTGCGATTGGATACGGAGGCAGGTGCATTTGCAGCATTGAAGGAAAGTCCCGGAAAGTTTGCCTTAGTATCGGGCAAACCACTGGAATCTGAGGTCTACCATCGAATTGTCTCCACAGATCCGGGCGCAATCATGCCTCCACCTGAGTCCAACCTTTCTCTAACTCCAGCTGAAATCGACCTTATTAAACGTTGGATCGAGCAGGGTGCAAAATACGAACCGCATTGGGCGTTTATGAAAGTAGAGAAGCCTAAGGTACCCTCTTCTGATTGGGGTACGGGTGAAATCGATGCTTTTGTAAATGCTAAAATCAAATCAAAGGGACTCGAACCAAATCCAGAAGCCTCTTCCTTTGAATTGATCAAAAGAGCCAGCCTAGACATTACCGGACTACCTCCAACTCCTGAGCTTTTGGATAAATACGCAGGATTCAGTGGTGCAAATACCTATGAAAAGTTGATCGATGAACTCCTCACCATGCCTTCTTATGGTGAAAAAATGGGAATTCTTTGGATGGACATCTCCAGGTATTCGGACAGCTATGGCTATCAGGACGACGAGGCCAGGGGCCAATGGCCTTATCGTGATTGGGTAATTCACGCTTTCAATAATAACCTCCCATACGATCAATTCATCACTTGGCAGCTTGCAGGTGATTTATTACCAAATGCCACCAAAGAGCAGATCCTAGCAACCGCTTTCAACAGAAACCACAAATACACCGAAGAAGGTGGGGTCATCCATGAAGAGTACCGTGTCGAATATGTGTTGGATAAAACAAACACGTTCAGTAAAGGGATTCTCGGCTTGACCATGGAATGTGCCCAGTGCCACGACCACAAATACGACCCCGTATCCCAAAAAGAATATTTTGAATTGTATGCCTTTTTCAACAACTCAAAGGAAAAAGGATTCGAGGGCGATATCAGTCAAACCAAGCCTGCGAAAACGCCGATCTTATGGATTGAACGACAGGATCTTGATGGCATCATGAAATTTATCAACCATAAGGATACCACTAAACTTATGGTGTCTGTGATGGGAGAACTCGATTCTGCTGAAAGACGACAAACCTATATCCTGGATCGCGGGGCTTACGATTCCCCTACGGTACCTGTAGAGGCGTCCACCCCCAGCTCAGTATTGAAATTCCCTGAAAACTTTGAGAAAAACCGACTTGGCCTAGCCAAATGGACCACCCATCGGGACAATCCATTAACCTCAAGAGTATTTGTCAATTTGGTTTGGCAAGAGCTTTTCGGAAAAGGAATTGTAAAATCAGCAGGTGACTTTGGAATGCAGGGAGATCTTCCTACCCATCCAGAACTCTTAAACTGGCTAGCAGCTGATTTTATGGAGAGCGGTTGGAACATCAAAAGGCTCCTCAAGCAGATCATGATGTCTTCCACCTACCGCCAATCAGCAGCTATCAATGACAAGCACATGGAAGTAGATCCGGATAACTTCTATTTGGCAAGAGCGCCGAGGTTAAGACTTCCTGCAGAAAACATTCAAGATTTGGTGTTAGCCAGTAGCGGCTTATTGGTCAATCAAATCGGAGGACCAAGCGTAAAACCTTACCAACCATCAGGCCTTTGGGAAGCGGCTACCTCTGGACGAGGTACTTTGGCTACGTACATTCAAGACACCGGAGATAAGCTTTATCGAAGAGGGATATACAACTTTATCAAGCTGACTGTACCTCCTCCCAAAGCTATCATATTTGACTCAAGTAACCGAGATCGATGCGAAATCACCAGAAACAGAACCAATACACCTCTCCAGGCTTTGGTAATGATGAATGATCCAATGATCCTTGAAGCTTCCAGAGTCTTGTCTACCAAGCTAACCGAAAAACATTCTGACCCAGAACAAGCCATTGAAGAGGCATTCAAGCGAATTGTTTGTCGGGAAATGAAATCCAAAGAAAAAAGCTTGCTCTTGGATTTTTACGAGAGCGAACTAGCACATTACGAAACCAATCCAGCGGAAGCTAAAAAAACCTTAGATGTCGGCGAATATCCGATGAACGAGGCCGCTATGACTCCTCAAAACGCTGCCTTGATGCAAGTCATCGTCAGTTTATACAACCTAGAAGAAACCATTACCAAGAGCTAATTATGGAAAAAGAGATTTTAGAGCAGGGATTGAATCATAACAGGAGGAAGTTTCTTTCCCGAATCAGCTTAGGAATTGGAAGTGTAGCCTTGGGTTCTTTATTGATTCCTGATCTGTTTTCAGGAAAAAAAGAGGCTGAGGACTCTCTCATGAGAGCACTCCCCCATTTTGCCCCAAAAGCAAAGCGGGTCATTTACCTATTTCAAAATGGCGCCCCCTCTCAACTGGAGACTTTTGATTACAAGCCTATGTTGAGAAGCAATTTTGGTCAAGAGCTTCCCGAATCTATCCGAATGGGTCAGCGACTTACGGGTATGACCGCAGGCCAAAGCTCATTCCCATTGGTAGGATCTTACTTTGATTTCAACCAATACGGACAAAGCCGGGCTTGGATTTCTTCGCTTTTCCCACATATCTCCTCTGTTGTAGACGACCTATGCATCATCAAATCCATGCATACGGAGGCAATTAACCACGATCCGGCACTTACCTTTTTCCAAACGGGTGCACAGGTAGGTAATCGTCCAAGTATGGGGTCTTGGCTGAGCTATGGTCTTGGAAGTGAGAATGAAAACCTTCCTGCCTTCTGTGTGCTTCTCAGCCGAGGAAAAGGAAATGGTCAGGGAGTATATTCCAAACTATGGTCCAACGGATTCTTGGATGCTCGTCACCAAGGGGTGCAGTTTTCCAATTCGGAAGACCCGGTGCTTTACCTCTCCGATCCTAACGGCATGTCTCGAGATCAGCGTAGAAAGATGCTTGATCAGATCGCAGCCATGAATGACCTCAGTTATCGAGAATTCAACGATCCTCAGATCACCGCTAAAGTCCAGCAGTATGAAATGGCCTTTAGAATGCAAACTGCGGTTCCGGAAATTACCGATGTGACCAAAGAGCCAGATAGTATCGTCAAGCTCTATGGTCCTGACTGCTTGGTTCCTGGCACTTATGCGGCAAATTGCCTTTTGGCTAGAAAACTTTCAGAAAACGGAGTCCGATTTGTACAGCTTTACCATCAGGGATGGGATGCCCATGATAACCTTCCCAATCAAATGATGGGACAAGCCAAAGACGTGGACCAAGCTTCTGCCGCCTTGATTACTGATTTGAAGCAGCGCGGACTTTTGGACGAGACGTTAGTGATTTGGGGAGGTGAATTTGGCAGAACCAATTACTGCCAAGGGAAAATCGCCCCAGAAAACTATGGTCGAGATCACCATCCTCGAGCATTTTCCATCTTCATGGCCGGTGGCGGCGTGAAATCCGGAATGGTGTATGGCGAGACGGACGATTTTGGCTATAACATCACCGAAAATCCTGTCCATGTCCACGACTTCCAGGCCACCGTCATGCACCTGATGGGCATTGACCATGAAAAACTCACCTACAAGCACCTCGGAAGAAGGTATCGCCTCACCGATGTACATGGTCATGTAGTAAAAGACATCATCGCTTAATCCCATTCTATGTCTCGTTATTCCCGGAGCATTTTCTGGCTGGAAAATCTGCTATTCTTTTGGTGTGGTCTTACCCT